>JAVFAQ010000105.1:0-9556 GCA_034002325.1 Flavobacteriales bacterium
CGCCGCGTTCGCTGCTCCCGGGGTCGTAGTCCCGCCACTGGAAGACCATGGCGTGGATGCCGTAGGTGCCCGGGGCGTTCACCGTGAAGGTGGGCAGCACCCCGGCGTTGAGCACCACTTGCGACTGGCCCAGGGTGAGCAGGTACACGGTGGCATGGCCGGGGGGCACGAAGGCGTCACCGTTGGGCAGGGCGGTGATCGAGGCCACACCGTTGTCCATGCACACCGGGGTCGCGGTGGCGGTGAGCGTGCCGGCGTAGGCCAGGCATTGGTCGGGGCAGGCGGCCACGTCGATCGCCGCGCCCACGGTGTCCACCGCGCCGCAGAGGGTGCCGCCGCCACCGATCATCAGGGCATGCACCATCGGGATGCTGGCGGTGCCGGCCACGGTGGTGGGGTCGAAGGTGGCGGGGTCGTACACCACGGTGTGCACATGGTAGGTGCCTTCGGCGCTCACGGTGAACTCCGGCAGGGTGTGGATGTCGATCACCACCTGGTCGGGGCCCTGGGCCAGCAGGAAGATCACCTCATGCCCCGGCGGCACCACGGCATCGCCGTTGGGGAAGGCCGTGATCGTCACGGTCCCGCCGGGTTCCAGGCAACCGAACTCGCCGCTGTCGCCATCGAGGGTGCCGGCATCGGCCAGGCATTCCTCATCGGGGCAGGGCGTGATCAGGGTCTGTGCGCCGTCCACGTCCAGCGCGGCGCAGATGCCGCCCCCGCCTTGCAGCAGCAGCGCGTTGAGGTCGGCGATGGTGGTGGTGCCGAACACCACGTTGCCCATGTTCAGCGTGGCGGGATGGTACACCAGGGCGTGGATGGCGTACAGGCCGGTGTCCGGCGCGGTGTAGTACGGCTCGGGGGCGCTGGCCACGATCACCTGGCCGGCGCCGTGGGAGAAGAGGTAGGTCATGGTGTAGCCCTCGGGCACGTTGGCGCCGCCGATCGGCTGTGCACCGATCAGGGTGCCGCCCTCCTCCAGGCAGTCCTGGTCCTTGTAGGGGAAGTGGCCACCGGTGGCGGGGTTCTCCACCAGGATGCCGGTGCCGGTCATGTCCAGCGCGCCGCATGCCGCACCGCCGCCCTGCACCAGCATGGCCTCGAGCTGGGCCAGGGTGGTGGTGCCGATGATGATGGCGGCCAGGTCCAGGGCGAGGGTGTCATGCACGATGGTGTGGATGGAGTAATGGCCTTCGGCGTACACGTCGAAGATGGACTCGTCGCGCACCTGCACGATGACGCCTTCGGGCTGCAGGGCCAGCACCCAGTTGATCGCATGGCCCGGGGGCACCACGGCATCGCCCAAGGGTATGCCACCGATCGCCGTGCCGCCGTCCTGGAGGCAATCGGCGGGCTTGTACCCGGCGAGGCCGCCGGCATCGGCCAGGCACTCATCGGGGCAGGTCGTGATCAGGGTCTGCGCGCCGTCCACGTCCAGCGCGGCGCAGATGCCGCCCCCGCCTTGCAGCAGCAGCGCGTTGAGGTCGGCGATGGTGGTGGTGCCGAACACCACGTTGCCCATGTTCAGCGTGGCGGGATGGTACACCAGGGCGTGGATGGCGTACAGGCCGGTGTCCGGCGCGGTGTAGTACGGCTCGGGGGCGCTGGCCACGATCACCTGGCCGGCGCCGTGGGAGAAGAGGTAGGTCATGGTGTAGCCCTCGGGCACGTTGGCGCCGCCGATCGGCTGTGCACCGATCAGGGTGCCGCCCTCCTCCAGGCAGTCCTGGTCCTTGTAGGGGAAGTGGCCACCGGTGGCGGGGTTCTCCACCAGGATGCCGGTGCCGGTCATGTCCAGCGCGCCGCATGCCGCACCGCCGCCCTGCACCAGCATGGCCTCGAGCTGGGCCAGGGTGGTGGTGCCGATGATGATGGCGGCCAGGTCCAGGGCGAGGGTGTCATGCACGATGGTGTGGATGGAGTAATGGCCTTCGGCGTACACGTCGAAGATGGACTCGTCGCGCACCTGCACGATGACGCCTTCGGGCTGCAGGGCCAGCACCCAGTTGATCGCATGGCCCGGGGGCACCACGGCATCGCCCAAGGGTATGCCACCGATCGCCGTGCCGCCGTCCTGGAGGCAATCGGCGGGCTTGTACCCGGCGAGGGTGCCGGCATCGGCGGTGCAATCGTCCGGGCCGGAAACGATGGGGGTGGAGGCGGTGGTCGGTGCGTGGGCGAGCAACAGGCCGGTCAGCAGCAAGGTGCCGGCACGCCGGGCGAGGGGATAGTGAAATGCCATGGTCGGTAGGGTCCTGGTGGGGGAGGGCTGGTCAACGGCCGGGACCTGGGAGACCCCGCCGCCGGGTTAGGACGGATGAAGGTACGATCGGTCTCGCTTCCGGCCAAACCGGCGCCGGTCGGGCGGGGCGTCATGGGTCCTCGTCGTCGGCCTCGTCGGCCGCACCGCTGCCGAAGGGCCATTCCGGGCCTTCGTCGTGCGGGCCTACGCCGGGCGGGTCGGACACGCCCCAGCGGTCCACCAGGTACCGGGTGCGGTCGAAGCCTTCCACCCGGGCCACGAAGGGCTGGCGGAACTCCTCGATCGCGGCGCGCAGCAGGTCGAAGCAGCCCGGTCCATGGTAGCCGTACGATCCCAGGCCGCGCCGCCCCAGCACCAGGTCGGTGGCCGCCTTGCGGATGATGGACGCCGCGTGCATGCGCAGGTCGTACAGCCCGCCCGCCCCGGCACCGGCGATCTTCACCGTGAGCAGGCGCGCATCGGCCGTCAGATAGTCCATCTCGCGCTGCGACATCTCGTCATCGAGCTTGTCCTCGGGCGCCGCCTCCAGGATGTTCCGCACCGGTTCCTGGACCTCCATGCCCTTCTCGTGCAGGGCCTGGGCGCGTGGGTCCTTGTAGCGGTCCCGGGCATGGGCACGGGTGCGCTTCCCACGAAAGTGGAAGGATCCCGCCGGACCGATCGGCACATTGACAATATCAATCTTGTTTACCATGCGATAAGCTCAGTGGATGATTAGGTTTGCTGTCCAACCCCTTTGACCATGTCACACGATCAGAACGGCGGCCCGCCCAGCGGTGAAATGGCCGACATCAACACCAGTGATGCCAAGTGCCCGGTGATGCACGACACCGGCTCCACCCCGGCGGCCGGGCGCGGCACCGCCCCCAAGGAATGGTGGCCCGACCAATTGAGCCTGGCGATCCTGCACCAGCACCAGGCGGCCTCCAACCCGTTGGGCCCGGACTTCGACTATGCCGAGGCCTTCAACTCGCTGGACTACCATGAACTGAAAGGCGACCTGCGCAAATTGCTCACCGACTCGCAGGATTGGTGGCCCGCCGACTACGGCAGCTACGCCGGCTTCTTCATCCGCATGGCCTGGCACAGCGCGGGCACCTACCGCGTGTACGACGGGCGCGGCGGCGGCGGCCGCGGCCAGCAGCGCTTCGCACCCTTGAACGCCTGGCCGGACAACGTGAGCCTGGACAAGGCCCGCCGCCTGCTGTGGCCCATCAAGCAGAAGTACGGCAGCAAGATCTCCTGGGCCGACCTGATCATCCTGGCCGGCAACGTGGCCCTCGAGGCCAGCGGCTTCCGCACCTTCGGTTTCGCCGCCGGGCGCGAGGACGTGTGGGAGGCCGACCTGGACGTGAACTGGGGCGATGAGCGCGAGTGGCTCGCCCACCGCAACCCCGAGGTGCTGGCCAAGAACCCCCTGGCCGCCACCGAGATGGGCCTGATCTACGTGAACCCCGAGGGTCCCGAGGCCAGCGGCGACCCGCTCTCCGCAGCGCCCGCCATCCGCGCCACCTTCGGCAACATGGCCATGAACGATGAGGAGATCGTGGCGCTGATCGCCGGTGGCCACACCCTGGGCAAGACGCACGGCGTGGCCCCCACCACCCACGTGGGCCCCGATCCCGGCGCCGCGCCCATCGAGGAGCAGGGCCTGGGTTGGAAGAGCAATTACGGCAAGGGCCACGGAGCCGACACCATTTCCTCCGGCCTCGAAGTGGTGTGGACGCAGACGCCCACGCAATGGAGCAACTTCTTCTTCGAGAACCTCTTCAAGTACGAGTGGGAGCAGGAGCGCAGCCCGGCCGGCGCCATCCAATGGGTGGCCAAGGACGCCGAGGACGTGATCCCCGATCCCTTCGACCCCACGAAGAAGCGCCGGCCCACGATGCTCACCACCGACCTCACCCTGCGCTTCGACCCCGAGTTCGGCAAGATCAGCCGCCGCTTCCTCAACGATCCGCAGGCCTTCTCCGAGGCCTTCGCCCGCGCGTGGTTCAAGCTGACCCACCGCGACATGGGACCCAAGAGCCGCTACCTCGGCCCCGAGATCCCCAAGGAGGATCTCATCTGGCAGGACCCCGTCCCCGCCGTGGACCATCCGCTGGTCGATGAGGCCGACATCGCTGCGCTGAAGGAGCAGGTGCTGGCATCGGGCCTCACCGTGCCGCAGCTGGTGGCCACGGCCTGGGCCTCGGCCTCCACCTTCCGCAGCGGTGACAAGCGCGGCGGCGCCAATGGTGCCCGCATCCGCCTGGCCCCGCAGAAGGATTGGGAGGTGAACGACCCCGCCGTGCTCGCCGAAGTGCTGGCGAAGCTGAACGAGGTCCGCTCGGCCTTCAACAAGAACGCCGATGGCGACAAGCGCATCTCGCTGGCCGACCTGATCGTGCTGGCCGGTGCCGCCGCCGTGGAAAAGGCCGCCAAGGACGCGGGCCACCCGATCACGGTGCCCTTCACGCCCGGCCGCACGGACGCGCGTGAGGACCAGACCGACGTGGAGTCCTTCACCTGGATGGAGCCCAAGGCCGATGGCTTCCGCAACTACAAGCGGGCGGGCGTGTCCACCAAGGCCGAGGAACTGCTGATCGACAAGGCGCAGCAGCTCAGCCTTTCCGCGCCGGAAATGACCGTACTGGTGGGCGGCCTGCGCGTGCTGGGCGCCAACACCGGCGGCACCCGCCACGGCGTGCTCACCGAACGCGTGGGCCAGCTCACCAACGATTTCTTCACCACCTTGCTGGACATGGGCCACGCCTGGGCGCCGAAGGCCGGCGAGGACAACCTCTTCGGCAGCCACGACCGCAAGACCGGCGCGCGCAAATGGACGGCCACCCGCGCCGACCTGATCTTCGGCAGCCACGCCGAGTTGCGCGCCATCGCCGAGGTGTACGCCCAGGACGATGCGAAGGAGAAGTTCGTGAAGGACTTCGTGAAGGCGTGGGCGAAGGTGATGGAGCTGGACCGCTTCGATGTGAAGCGGTGAGCACCATCGTTAGGATGCGCACGGCCCGCTGTGAGGCGGGCCGTGCGCGTTATGGCCCCTATTGCATCGTGAAGCGGATGGGTATTTGATGCGCCACCCGCACCGGCACGGAGTCCATCAGGCCCGGTGTCCATGGGGGCATCGCGGAGATCACCCGGATGGATTCGGCATCCAACAGCGGATGCAGGCTCCGCACCAGATGTACGTTGGCGATGCGGCCGTCCTTCTCGATGATGAAGCCCACGACGTTGCGGCCGGAAATACTGTCGGCCACGGCCGCTGCCGGGTAGTGGATGGCCCGGGACAGGTAGCTGTACAACGAGTCATCACCGCCCGGGAATGTGGGCGGGACCTGAACGGCATGGATGAACGGGTAGATCGTGTCGTTGGCATGCCCGGGCGGGCTTACACCGGCATGCGGGGCTTCTGCGGAAGGGCCGTCAGGCTTTGCGAGCGACCGGCGTGGACCGCAGGAGCACAGCCACAGACACAAAAGGAACAAGGGGAGGCCGGCACGCATGCTTGTGTGGTTCGATCTTTCTCATCGACGCCCGGACGCGGCGTCTCATCACCGGGCTTCACGCCGGGCGGGTTGAACAGTCCCCGATCGTCCGGCACGTAGCGTTTGGTGTTGAAGGCTTTCACCCAGCTACGAAGATCGTGCGGAACACCGCCATCTCGGTCCGCGGCAGGTCGAAATACCGGGGTCATTGTATCCGCACATCGACAGCCCGCGCAGGCCCGTGATCAGGTGCGCGCACTTGTGGATGATGGCGGCGTTCTTTCGTTCGGATCGGCCGCGGTCCAACCCCCGCCCCAAGCCACGAACCGGTCAGGATCCCCCGCTCCGGCATCACCGGTACGCCATGATGCCCGTGGCGCGGGGACGGCCGGCCGCCTATGGCCTGGCCCGGCCGGCGGGATCCTGCATTACGAATGTCAACCGGGCCAGGCCGTACGCACCGACCGCCATCACCAGGTCGCGGACGGCCACGTCGAGGTAATGCCCGCCCGTGAGCAGAACGAGCGCGATACTCGCGAGCCAGGCCGAGACCACGTAGGCGCCAACGAGGGTGCGCGTCAGGACAAGGATGCCCGCGATGATCTCGATCACGCCGATGATCATCATGAAGGTCGCGGGGGAGCACGGCAGCAGACCCGCCATCCACGCGGGAACGTAGTCGCTCCACTGGGTCAGCAGATCGGTGAACTTGTCCGCGCCCGCGGCGATCGGTACCAGGCCGTAGCCGAACTTGAGGAGGGTCTGGAGGCGCTTGACCTCCTGTTGTGCATGGGGTGTCATGATCGTTCTTGTTGTGCCCGTTGGATGACCGCTTCCACCCTTCCGTTACACATCCGCGTAACTTTTCCCATCGGCGGGCATCCAATGGGTGCCACAGCAGGCCATCGACCCATGGAAGCACGGAAGTTCCAGCCGCGGACCGGCTCCCCGCTCACCGATCAGGACGTGGTGGCGCGCGTGATCAGCGGCGAGAAAGGCTTGTACGAGATCCTGATGCGGCGCTACAACCAGCGGCTCTACCGGATCGTGCGGAGTTACGTCCTCGATGAGGCGGATGTGCAGGACATCCTGCAGGACACCTACGTGAAGGCCTACGAAAGGCTCTTCCAATACCGTCGCGAGGCCGCCTTTCCCACGTGGCTCATCCGCATCGGCATCAACGAGGCCTTGCAACACCTGAAGCGCAGGCGATCATCCGGCCGACATATCGACCGCGACACGCGCAGCGAAGGACTGGTCCAATTACCCGATACGAAGATGAGCGACCCCGAAGCGCGTGCGATCCAGCGCGAGGACCGCGCCCTGCTGGAGCGTGCGATCGACAGCCTGCCGGAGCCCTACCGCGTGGTATACATGCTGCGCGAGGTGGAGGGCCTCAGCGTAACCGAGGTGGCGGGCGCCCTGGACATCAGCGAAAGCAATGTGAAGGTTCGCCTGCACCGCGCCAAGGCACGGCTGAAGGAGGCCCTTTTCGAGCTGCACGCCGGCTCGGAGGTCTTCACTTTCGGCAATGCGCACTGCGACCGGCTGGTGGCAGCGGTGATGGAACGGATCTGAACCCGCCCGCACGGCTTCTACCTTCGCAGGCATGAAGCTCAGCGGTGTCCTGTCCATGGCATGCTGCACGTTCGGCTTCGGTATGCAGGCGGCCGTCTTCCACATCGATCCGGCCAGCGGCTCCATGCAGAACGACGGTTCCGCGAGCGCCCCCTGGTCCACTTTGGCGGAAGTGCTCGATGCCGAGCTGATCGCCACGCGCAGCTATTCCCCCCTGCCGTACGAAGCCGGTGTGAGCCAGCTGGTGCCGAAGAACCCCGGAGCGCCGGTGCAGGCGGGCGATACGCTCCTGCTCTTCAGCGGCCTCCACGGCGATTGCTTCTATCGCGGCGCCTACAACACGGCGGTGATCACGATCATGGCGGCGGACGGCGAAACGCCCGTCCTCTCGCAATTCCACATGCAGGCCTGCGCGAACTGGCGTTTGATCGGCGTGCAGGTGAGCCCGGAACCGTACGGCGTCTTTCACGGCGAGCCCCTGGTCCGTTTCGCGAGCCATGGCTACCATGGCCCCACGCGCGATGTGGAGGTGCGCGATTGCAACGTGTCCACCGCGGCGGATACGTGGGAATGGACCGCTGCGGAGTGGGTCGATCGCGCGAGCGATGGCATCCGCGTGAGCGGGAACCACGCGGCGATCCTCAACAACGAACTGACCAACGTACACTTCGGCATCGTGCTGGCCGGCGACAGCGGGCAGGCCGTGGGCAACAGCATCGTCAACTTCAGCGGGGACGGCATGCGGCCGATGGGCAGCGATATCCTGTTCGAGGGCAACACCATCAAGAACTGCTACGCCGTGGGGGACGGCAACCACGACGACGGGATCCAATCCTTCACGAACCTCGCGAACCCCTTTTACCGCGTGACATTGCGCGGCAACACGATCATCAACAACGAGGATCCCGACCAGCCGCTCATGGGCGCCATGCAGGGCATCGGCCTGTTCGATGGCCCCTTCATCGATTGGGTGGTGGAGAACAACGTGGTGCTGGTGGACCACTGGCACGGCATCTCGCTGTATGGCGCGCAGGATTGCCGGGTGGTGAACAACACGGTGATCGATCCGTCGCCGGACACGGGTCCCGGCCCCTCGTGGATCATGATCAACGACATCGACGGCTTCCCCAGCTCCGGCTGCGTGGTGGCGAACAACATCGCCAACACGTTCAACATCACGGATGCGGTGATGAGCGCGAACCTTTCAGTGTCCGGCGCGGACTACGCCCTGCATTTCGTGGACGCCACCGCCCACGACGTACACCTGATCGCCGGCAGCGCAGCGATCGATGCGGCGGACGATGCATACGCGCCCGCGACCGACCGCGATGGCAACCCACGGCCTTTCGGTGCGCAGAGCGACATCGGCGCGTACGAACACATCGGCTCCACGGGCATCACGCCGGTCGGGGATCGATCGATCGCCGTTTTCCCGAACCCGGCCAGCACGGAGCTGACGGTGACGCTGCCCGGATCGCGCGGGCGTGCGGTGCTGGAGGTCATCGCCAGCGATGGACGCTTGGTGAAGTCGGTCGCCGTCGCGGGCGGTCCGGCCACGATCGACATCCGCGGCCTGGCGGCGGGGCATTACACCTGGCGTGTGCGGGACCCGGGAACGGTGCTGGGCATCGGCTCGTTCATCAAGGACTGAGGTCGTGCCGGCCGTGCGGGGATTGGGGCAGGGAGCGCTGCCGCCGTGCGGCGTTCAATCCTCCTCGTCGAAGTCCAGGTCCGGGCTTTCATCATCGGGCTTCACGCCGGGCGGGTTGAACAGGCCCCAATCGTCCACCACGTACCGTTTGGTGTTGAACCCCTTCACCCAGGCCACGAATAGCTTGCGGAACACCTCCATCTCGGTGCGCAACAGGTCGAAGTACCGGGGCTCGTCATAACCGAACATCGACAGGCCGCGCAGGCCCGTGATCAGGTCGCGCGCGCACTTGCGGATGATGGCCGCGTTCTCCATGCGGATGTCGTACAGGTCGCCGCCCTCGGCCCCGGCGATCTTGGTGGGGATGGTCATGGCGTCGGCGTGCATGAGGCCGATCTGGCTTTTCAGGATGTCTGCATGCGCACCTTGTTCGGGAGCGGCCTCCAGGATGTTGTCCACCAGTTCATGGATCTCCATGGCCTTCTTGTAGAGGGCCCGGGCGCGCGGGTCCTTGAATCTCTCCACCATGGGGTGAAAGTTATATGTGCGGGCGGTACCGATCGTCCCGGCAGGGCGGCC
>JAVFAQ010000106.1:0-9485 GCA_034002325.1 Flavobacteriales bacterium
AGCCGCACGCTGTCTCGCACGCTCCAGTTCAGGCCCGCGCTGAGCGCGTGGTTGAGGAAGCTGTGGTGCGGGGTGATGAACTCCTGCACGGCGGTGTACGTGAGGACATCGAGCAGGGTGCCCTCCACCCGTGCGCCGGCCTCCAGTTCGATCCGCTCGCTCAGGTCCAGATGCTCGATCAGGTACAGGCCCGCGGTGCGCTTGCGGTAGTTGGGGATCAATGGCCGCACGCCCGTGCCCGGCACGTTCACGTTCTCCTGGTGCGTGCCGCCGACCCCGAGCTTGCCGTGCATACGGTCGCTGAGATAGTGGTTCAACACCAGGTCGCCCGTGTGCGTGCGCAGCCGGAGGTGCAGGGCCGGGATATGGCTGCGGCCGCCCCGGCGCATGTCGAACTCCCGCCGCTCGTCCAGTTGAAGGGCGTACGTGAACACCAGCAGGTCACGCTCGCTGAGGAAGCGGCGGGCCTCGGCCTTGGCCAGTTGATGCCGCACGTGCTGGCGGGGCGCATCGAGGCGGTGGCCGAACGGGGCGGTGTACCATGGCCGGCCGCTGGCGATGGCGTCCTGCAGATCGGACAGGTTGCCGATGTGCGCGGCACGCAGGATGCCGAGCTCGCGATCGAACAGGCTGTAATAGAGCTGCACGCCCTGCTTCGGGTTGCGCCAACCGATGGCCGCGGACCCGCCCGCTTCGCGCAGGCCGGTGTTGCTGAGCACGTAGTCGGGCGCCTGCTGGTCGCCGAGGTACCGGCCGCTGCCCTGCACCCGCCAGCCCAGGCCGTCGATCCCCTTCACCCCGCCCTGCAGGTGGCCGTTGCCGCCGCCGCCCCGCCCGTTGGTGGACCCCGTGGCGCGCAGCTCGCCGCCCATCCCCGCACGCACGGGCAGCTGCACGGGTTCCACGAGCACCACGCCGCCGATCGCATCGGCACCGTACTGCACGCTGGCCGCGCCCTTCACCACGGTGATGCGGTCGCTGCCCAGCGGATCGAGGCTGGGCGCATGGTCGGTCCCCCATTGCTGGTCTTCCTGGCGCACGCCTTGGTTCAGGGTGAGCACCCGGTTGCCGGACAGCCCGTGGATGATGGGCTTGCCGATGGTGGGGCCGCTCCGCAGCACGGAGACCCCCGGCACGTGATCGATCATTTCCGCCAGGCCGCTGCCCCCCTTCCGCTCCATCATGTCCTTCGCCACCTCCGCATGGGCCTGCCCCACATGCTCATCGGGCCGCGCGGCCACCACCTCCACCTCGCTGAACTCCAGCACGTGATGCTCCAGGTGCAGCACCACGGTGGTATCGCCCGTGAGCTCCACCGCCCGCTCCCGGGTGACACAGCCCACGTGCGAGAACCGGAGCACGTGCCGCCCGGGGCACATCCCATCGAACCGGAACCGCCCGTCGACGTCCGTGGCCGTGCTGCGGCCGGTGCCCACGATCACCACATGCGCGAAACCCAGCGCACCATCGTCATGCTCGTCCACCACGTGCCCGTGCAGCACCAGGTCGCACCCGGGTACTTGCGCCCGGGCGGGCATCAACGCCCACATGAACGTGCATAACAGGATGGCACCGATGCGCATCGGGCGGTTGGCTGTGGAATGGAGGGGAAACAAGGCGATACCGGCACGGGCCGGCGTGGCCATGGGCGATGGCCCACGGATCAGGCCGCACCGGGAGGCCCCCGGTCGTGCGGGCCACGGCACGGCAGCGGCACAGGCCACCCGACGGACGGCAGAGCGGCCCGGGCCATCAGCACGGTGCCTACCGGCTCCACCCGCACCATGCCCGGCACCGCGACCGGCAGGTGCATGTCACAGAGCGCGCAATCCGCCCGAACGTCGGCATGGTCCCCGTCATCCCCGTGGCCGGCGCAGGCTTCGGCCGCATGCCCGCCATGGGAACGGTCGTGCAGCAGGCCCGGCGACAGCACCGTGAGCAACAGCGGCAGCCAAAGCCACCAGCCCGCTATGGAACGCAGAGGAAGCACGATCAGGGGCCAAATATAATGCAACACGGTCGCATCAAGCCCGCCGATGCCCGCCACCACCAAGGTACCCCACCGGGAGTTGCCCATGTTAGTATGCGCGCATACCTTTATCCGCGCACCGCACATCATCCGCCCGTCCACAGATCACCCTTCCCCACTTTCAGCCATGGCCGATACCACGCACAAAGCCCTCCAGGGCGGCGAATTCCTGATCCGCGAAAGCGCACCACAGGACATCTTCATCCCCGAGGAGTTCAACGAGGAGCAACGCATGATCGCACAGACGGCGCTGGACTTCCTGGCCGCCGAGGTGTGGCCGCACCTGGACCGCATCGACAGCATGGAGGAAGGGCTGATGCCCGCGATCCTGGAAAAGGCCGGTGAGCTGGGCCTGCTGGGGATCTCCATCCCCGAGGAGTACGGCGGCTTCGGCAAGGACTTCGTGACCGGCATGCTGGTGACCGAGAAGACCGGCGCGGGCCACAGCTACAGCGTGGCGATGGCGGCGCACACGGGCATCGGCACCCTGCCCATCCTGTACTACGGCACCGCCGAGCAGAAGGCGAAGTACATCCCCAAGCTGGCCACCGGCGAGTGGAAGGCGTGCTACTGCCTCACCGAGCCCGGCAGCGGCAGCGACGCCAACAGCGGCAAGACCAAGGCCGTGCTGAGCGCGGACGGCAAGCACTACATTCTCAACGGGCAGAAGATGTGGATCACCAACGGCGGCTTCGCGGACGTGTTCACGGTCTTCGCCAAGATCGATGACGATGAGAACCTGAGCGCCTTCATCGTGGAGAAGGACTTCGGCGGCATCACGCTGAACCCCGAGGAGAAGAAGATGGGGATCAAGGGCAGCAGCACGCGGCAGGTGTTCTTCAACGACTGCAAGGTGCCGGTGGAGAACCTGCTGAGCGAGCGGCAGAACGGCTTCAAGATCGCGGTGAACATCCTGAACATCGGGCGGATCAAATTGGCAGGTGCCGCGCTGGGCGGTGCAAAGGCCGTGGTGGACCAGAGCGTGAAGTACGCCAACGAGCGCATCCAGTTCGGCAAGCCGATCAGCGCGTTCGGCGCGATCCGCCAGAAGCTGGCGGACCAGGCCACCTACTGCTACGTGGTGGAGAGCGCGACCTACCGCTGCAGCCACGACATGGAGCGCGCGATCGAAGAGCTGAAGGCCACCGGCGCCGACCATGCGAAGGCGCTGCTGAAGGGCGTGGAGCAGTACGCCGCCGAGGCCGCGATCCTGAAGGTGGCCGGGAGCGAATGCCTGGACTACGTGTGCGATGAAGGCGTGCAGATATACGGCGGCATGGGATACAGCGCGGAGAGTCCCGTGGAGCGCGCCTACCGCGACAGCCGCATCAACCGGATCTTCGAGGGCACCAACGAGATCAACCGCATGCTCACCGTGGACATGCTGCTGAAGCGCGCCATGAAAGGCCAGCTCGACCTGCTGGGCCCCGCGCAGGCCGTGGCCCAGGAACTGATGGGCATCCCCGACTTCCCGGAACCCGACGACTCGTTGCTGGGCGATGAGAAGCGCATGGTGGCGAACTTCAAGAAGGCCGTGCTGATGACCGCCGGTGGCGCCGCGCAGAAACTCGGTCTGGAACTGGCCAGGCACCAGGAGACGCTGATGCACATCGCCGACATCACGATCGACACCTACCTGGCCGAGAGCGTGCTATTGCGCACGTTGAAGCTGGCCGAGATGAAAGGCGCGGAGAACGTGAAAGAGCAAGTGGCCATGTGCCGGCTGTACATCCACGATGCCGCCGACCGGATCCACAAGTGGGCGAAGGAAGCGGTGAACAACTTCGCCGAGGGCGATGAGCGCCAGGCGATGCTCATGGGCGCCAAGCGCTTCAGCAAGAACACGAACATCAACACCGCCGAACTGCGCAAGCTGGTGGCGAAGAAGATGATCGCCGAGGGGAGGTACGGCTTCTGAGCCGACGATCGGCCGCACCGGCCCGACGTCTCACCCCCTGCGTGTGCGCTGACCGCCCCCCCGGGCCGGGCAGGAACTCCGTGACCACACTTCATTGGTAATATTTCCTTAGTAATATTTTCTTAGTAATGTTTTCTTAGTTATCTTTCCTAACTTTGCAGGGATGGTAGCGGTGGACAATCCCTTCCCGGTGAACGGCTACGTCTCGCCGCAGCTCTTCTGCGACCGCGAGGAGGAGACGGCCACCTTGTCGTCCGCGCTGCGCAACGGGCGGAACGTGCTGCTGCACAGTCCGCGCCGCTACGGCAAGACCGGCCTGGTCCACCACGTGTTCAACGGCCTGGCCCGGGTGCGCGGCGCCCGCACGGTGTTCGCCGACGTGTACGCCGCACACGACGCGCACGCGTTCAACACCATCCTGCTCAACGCCGTGCACCAAGCCCTGAACCCCACGCCGAAGCAGTTCCTCAAGAACGTGATGACCTGGTTCTCCGCGCTGCGGCCCGTGATCAGCATGGACGAGCTCACCGGCAAGCCGAGCATCAGCCTCGAACGCGGCGACAGCGGGCAGGACGCCGCCACCACGCGCGAGATCTTCCGCATCCTCAACGAGCAGGACCGCACCATCTTCCTGGCGATCGACGAGTTCCAGCAGGTGGCCACCTTCCCCGGCATCCGCATGGACGCCGTGCTGCGCACCGAGCTGCAGCAAAGCCCCAAGGTGCGGTGCATCTTCTCCGGCAGCCAGCGCCACATCCTGCTCGACCTGTTCAACAACGCCCGCCAACCCTTCCATGGCAGCGCCGACCAGGTGGAGCTGGGCCGCATCGACCGGGCCAACTACGCGGCATTCGCCGTGGCGGTGATGAAGCGCCACAAGCGCACGTTGAAGCCGGACGACGCACTGTTCTGCTACGACATCTGCCGCGGCCACACCTACTACGTGCAGGTGCTGTTCAACCGGCTATTCGGCGATCCGCGCCCGCTGGAACGCGACACCATCGTGCAGGTGCTGCTGGCCATCGTGCGCGAGCAGGACGCCATCATGGCCACCCTGCGCAGCGCGCTCACCAAGAACCAATGGGACCTGTTCGCGGCGGTGGCGCGCGAGGGCGAGGTGGACACCCCCACCGGCGCGGACTTCGTGCGCAAGCACGCCCTCCCCTCCTCGGCCGCGCTGGTGCTGGCCCTGCAGGCGCTGATCGACCGCGAACTGGTCTACATCACCGCGCACGACCCCGCGAGCGGCAAGCCCGTGTACGCACCGTACAACCCGTTCATGGCGGCGTGGTTCAAGTACCGGTGAGCCCCGCCGCCCGCTCCGCGCGTAACAGCTTCTTCAGCACCACGATCTGCCCCAGGTGGTAGTGGGTGTGCTCGATGATGCCATGCAGATTGCGGTACCACGTGCCGTACTTCGGATCGGCCATGTCGGTGTGCAGGCGCTCATCCGGCAGGCGCTCGACCAGCTCGGCGAAGCGTTCCGCATCGGTCCACATCTTCTGTAACAGCTGCTGCCAATCGGCCTCGCCGGTGATGGGCGGATGGGTGAAGCTGAACGTATCGTGGGCATCAAGCGGGCCGCCCTCAAGGACCTTCAATACCGCATCCACGAAGTAGTGGGCGTGGAAGGCGAGCATGGCGATGGTATTGAACCCTTCCCGTTCGTGCATCGCCTCTTCCATCGTCACGTCCACCAAGGAGTCGCGCATGTTGACGCTTGTCCAGTTGCCCCCGAAGTGGACGCCCCTGAAGTGATCGGCGATGGTGATCGCGGTTCCCATGCCGTGAATGTAATGGCCACGCATCCTCTGATGCGGACCAGGCGTGCCCGCGCAGGTCCGGCCCGGCCTTCAATGCATGGAAGCTGGCCGCGGACGGTCCATGCCAGCGCGGGCCCGGACCAGGGGGGCGGCCCCTACCCCAGCACGTCCTTCACCTTGGCACCGATCTGCGCGGGGCTGTCCACCACATGGATGCCGCATTCGCGCATCACCGCCTTCTTGGCGGCGGCGCTTTCATCGGACCCGGACACGATCGCGCCGGCGTGGCCCATGGTGCGGCCCTTCGGCGCGGTCTCCCCGGCGATGAAGCCGATCACCGGTTTCTTCGTGTGGTCCTTGATCCACCGGGCGGCCTGGACCTCCAGGTCCCCGCCGATCTCACCGATCATCACGATGGCCTCGGTCTCCTTGTCCTCGGCGAAGAGCTGCACGGCCTCCAACGTGGTGGTGCCGATGATGGGATCGCCGCCGATGCCGATGGCCGTGGTGATGCCCAGGCCGGCCTTCACCACCTGGTCGGCCGCCTCGTAGGTGAGGGTGCCGCTCTTGCTCACGATGCCCACGCGGCCCTTCTTGAAGACGAAGCCCGGCATGATCCCCACCTTGCACTCATCGGCGGTGATCACCCCGGGGCAGTTGGGGCCGATGAGCGTGCAATCGTACGCCCGGATGTACTCGCGGGCCGCCACCATGTCCTTCACGGGGATGCCCTCGGTGATGCACACGATCACGCGGATGCCCGCCTCGGCCGCCTCCATGATGGCGTCGGCGGCGAAGGGCGGCGGCACGAAGATGATGCTCACGTCGGCACTGGTGGCCTTCACCGCATCGCTCACCGTCTCGAACACCGGCCGCTCCAAATGCTGCTGCCCGCCCTTGCCGGGGGTGACACCGCCCACCACGTTGGTGCCGTACTCGATCATCTGCGTGGCGTGGAAGGTGCCCTCGCTGCCGGTGAACCCTTGCACGATGACCTTGCTGTTCTTGTTGACGAGTACGCTCATGGGAAGATGGGGACGGATCTGGGCCGCAAATGTAACGGCCGGCCGGCACCACCGGGCAGGGCACCGTACGCGGGTGATCAATCCAGGCCCAATGTGATCTGCTTGCCCGGTTCGTAGCCCGCCATCGGGTCGTCCGGTGAGCGCTCCACGTCCTGCTGGGCCTGTTGGCGCCGGAACTGCTTCATCGGGCTTTCCTCCAGGCCTTCCTCCTCGGGCGCTTCCAGATTGCCGATCTCATCCTCCGCGATGAGCATGCCCTGCACTTCCTCCAATTCGGGGGTCAGGGGCGTGAACACCGGGTCGAGCAGCACGATGTCCTTCACCTTGAAGGGCGTGAGGCGGTTGCCCAGGGCCTTCACGCCCTTCACGGCGATGAAAGCCTCCAGATCGACCTCCTCGTCGGGCCGGTCGTTGCTGCGCTTGTCGAAGCTCACCTTCACCCGGGCGTGCGGCACTAAGCTGTGGGCCACCAGGCGGCTGTCGGGGTGCTCGGTGATGAAGGGCACGGCGTCCTTGGCGGCTTCGGGCAGGAAGCGCTTCACATGGTACTGCTGCTTCTCCCCTTCCCAGTACACGGCGGCGATGGGCGCCTTGGGGTCCCACTTCACCACGGTCACGGCATCGTCGGGGAAGTGGGTGCTGAGCACGAAGGGGAAGAGCTGCCAGGTGCCGTTGGCCATCACCGACAGGATCTTGTCGTCGCCGGCGAAGCGGCCCAGGTAGCGGCCGTGGCCGGTGTCGTTGAGACGGCGCACGGTCTCATCGAACCAGATGGGCGTGGCCCCGAGGGTGCTGGCGCCGCGCTCCTTCTGCACGATCTTCTGCACCATGTACCGCGTGAGCAGGTTGCCCTTGCTGCCGCGGCCCTTCACGGCCAGCTTGGCGAAGTCCACATCGAACTTGGTCTTGCGCAGGTTGGGCCGCGGGCGTAGCACCACCTGCACCACCTCGCCGGCGCCGTCGGGGTTGGCGGTGAAGTACGCCACCTGGCTGCCCTTGGTGCCGCTGGTGAGGTCGTACTCCTTGTCGCGCGTGATGCCCGTCACCGCGAAACGCTTCATGTAGCAGGCGCCCTTGGGGCCGTCCTGGTAGATCAGGTGGTAGATGGTGCGGTCGTCGTTCTTCTTCCACACGCCCACGTGCAGGATGCCCTTGCCGATGAACTTCTTGTCCGCCACCTTGGTCACCACCATGCTGCCGTCCGCACGGAACACGATGATGTCGTCGATGTCGGAGCATTCGCCCACGAGCTCGTGGTTGCGCAGGCTCCATCCCATGAAGCCCTCGGCCTTGTCCACGTACAGTTTGCGGTTGGCCACGGCCACCTTGGCGGCCACGATGGTGTCGAAGGCGCGGATCTCGGTCTTGCGCTCGCGGCCGGCGCCGTACTTCTTCTTCAGCTCCTTGAAGTGGTCCACCGCGTGGTCCACCAAGTGGTCCAGCTTGTGCTGCACCTCGGCGAGCTGCTCCTCCAGGTGGCGGATGTGCTCATCGGCCTTGAAGCTGTCGTACTTCGATATCCGCTTGATCTTGATCTCCGTGAGGCGCACGATGTCCTCCTCGGTCACGGGCCGCTTCAGGTGCTGCACGTGCGGCTTGAGGCCCTTGTCGATGAAGGCGATCACCTGCTCCCAGGTCTCGGCCTCCTCGATCTTGCGGTACACCTTCTTCTCGATGAAGATGCGCTCCAGCGATGCGAAGTGCCATTGCTCCTGCAGCTCGTCCTTGCGGATCCGCAGCTCCGTCTCCAGCAGCCGCAGGGTGTTGTCCGTGCTGATGCGCAGCAGCTCCTTCACGCCCACGAAGCGGGGCTTGTCGTTCTCGATCACCACCGCGTTGGGGGCGATGCTCACCTCGCAATCGGTGAAGGCGTAGAGGGCGTCGATGCTCGTGTCGGGGCTCACGCCGGCGGCCAGGTGGATCAGGATCTCGGCGTTCTCGGCGGTGTTGTCCTCGATGTGCCGCACCTTGATCTTGCCCTTCTCGTTGGCCTTGATGATGCTCTCGATGAGGCTGGTGGTGGTGGTGCCGAAGGGGATCTCGTGGATCACCAGGGTCTTGTTGTCCTCCTTGCGGATGCGCGCCCGGCAGCGGATGCGGCCGCCGCGTTCGCCCGCGTTGTAGTTGCTCGCATCGGCCAGGCCGCCCGTGGGGAAGTCGGGCACCAGGTCGAAGGAGCGCTTGCGCAGCACGGCGATGCTGGCGTCGATCAGCTCGTTGAAGTTGTGGGGCAGCACCTTGCAGCTGAGGCCCACGGCGATGCCCTCGCCGCCCTGTGCCAGCAGCAGCGGGAACTTCACGGGCAGGTGTACGGGCTCCTTGTTGCGGCCGTCGTAGCTCAGCTGCCACTCGGTGGTCTTGGGGTTGAACACCACGTCGTGGGCGAACTTGCTCAGGCGGGCCTCGATGTAGCGGGGCGCGGCGGCGCTGTCGCCGGTGAGGGTGTTGCCCCAGTTGCCCTGGCAGTCGATCAGCAGGTCCTTCTGGCCCAGCTGCACCAGCGCGTCGCCGATGCTGGCGTCGCCGTGCGGATGGTACTGCATGGTGTGCCCGATGATGTTGGCCACCTTGTTGTAGCGGCCGTCATCGAGCTCCTTCATGGCGTGCAGGTTGCGGCGCTGCACGGGCTTGAGGCCGTCGTACAGCGCAGGCACGGCCCGCTCCAGGATCACATAGCTGGCGTAGTCCAGGAACCAGTTGCGGAACATGCCGCTCACGCTGAAGGTGCCGGCCGCGCCGGAAGCGGGCAC
>JAVFAQ010000107.1:0-9451 GCA_034002325.1 Flavobacteriales bacterium
GATCACTTAACGCTTTCGCTAGGTGGCTGACCGTATATCGCCAACCACGAGTGATCATCGTTTACGGCGTGGACTACCAGGGTATCTAATCCTGTTCGCTCCCCACGCTTTCGTGCCTCAGCGTCAGTATCGCCTTAGTGAGCTGCCTACGCTATCGGAGTTCTGTGCCATATCTAAGCATTTCACCGCTACACGGCACATTCCGCCCACTTCAAGCGAACTCAAGAGCACCAGTATCAATGGCAATTCCGCAGTTGAGCTGCGGGCTTTCACCACTGACTTAATGCCCCGCCTACGCACCCTTTAAACCCAATGAATCCGGATAACGCTTGCACCCTTCGTATTACCGCGGCTGCTGGCACGAAGTTAGCCGGTGCTTATTCCTCCGGTACCGTCAACCCTCCACACGTGGAGGGGTTTCTTCCCGGATAAAAGCAGTTTACAACGCGTAGCGCCTTCTTCCTGCACGCGGCATGGCTGCGTCAGAGTTGCCTCCATTGCGCAATATTCCTCACTGCTGCCTCCCGTAGGAGTCTGGTCCGTGTCTCAGTACCAGTGTGGGGGATAACCCTCTCAGGCCCCCTACCCATCATCGCCTTGGTGAGCCGTTACCTCACCAACAAGCTAATGGGGCGCATGGCCATCCCTTACCGCCGGAGCTTTCAAAACAAGGTGATGCCACCTCGTTTATCATGGGGTATTAGTCCGAATTTCTCCGGGTTATTCCCCAGTAAGGGGCAGGTTCCATACGTGTTACGCACCCGTGCGCCGGTCGCCGCCAGTGTATTGCTACACCGCGCTGCCCCTCGACTTGCATGTGTTAGGCCTGCCGCTAGCGTTCATCCTGAGCCAGGATCAAACTCTCCATTGTAAATGTAGGTCCGATCCGGTCTCTTCTTTTGACGAGGTCTCTCATGTGGTCCGCCTTTCGGCGGACACAAGGACACCTGCTGTTCTCAGAATGGACAATAAGTCAAAGAACTGTATCAGATGGGGCGAACCCCTTCCGGTCTGTTCAAGCGTTCAAGCCTGCCACGCACCGGGATCAGAACCCCTGGCGCGGGAGGGACGGCAAAAGTACGACTTCTTTGGTCACCTGCAACTTTTCGTGGAACAACTTATCCACGATCCCCTGCCCGACCGGCCTCCTCCTCCCTACTGCGTGACCCGCTTCCAAAGAACGTTTCGCCGAAAGCGGCTGCAAATGTAAGCACCTTTTCTTGATCCAAACACCACATCGGGTGAAATATTTTTCGGGCCGAGGCCAAGGCCTTGATCATCAGCGCCTCACGCCCGGGCATGCAGGTCCTCAGGGCGTGCCCACCGCCACCGGCAGCACTTTCCCGTTGTACCAATGGTGCCCTTCCACGGTGAACCGCGCCACATAAGCACCCATGGCCGAGGCGGTGACCGGGGCATCGTAGCCGGGGAAGGCCGCCCGCAGCATTTCGGTGCCGGCCGCGCCGATGGCCAGGCAGTTGCTGCGCACGCCCCGGTCCTTCAACTCCTCGGCCAGGCACTGCGCCACGCACGCCAGCGCGGCCTTGCTGGCACTGTACGCGGCCAGGGACGGGAACTTCACGCTGTCCTGGAAACCGCCCATGCTGCCGATGTGCACCACATGGCCGGGCGGGTCGCCGGAAAGCAGCGGGGCCAGCGCCTGGGTGAGCAGCAACGGCACGGCCGCGTTGAGGTGGAACAGGGCCGCGGTATCCTGGGCCGTCCACTCCCCCAACGGCCGCCTGACCAACAGCCCGGCATTGTGCACCAGGCCGGCCAACCGGCGCCCGGCCACATGGGCCACGAGGCGATCGGCCGCGTCCGGTGCCGCCAGGTCCTGGGCCAGGGTCTCCAGCCGGTCGGTGCCCAGCTCGTGCCGCAAGGTGCCGAGGGCCTCGGCATCGCGCGCCACGGCGAGCACCCGGCGCCGGTGTTCGGCGACAAGGGCGCGCACCGTTTCCCGGCCGATGCCCCGGCTTGCGCCCGTGACCACGATCATGCCATCCTTCACCATGTTCCCTTGCGCAGCCCCATTACCTTCGTCCGCCTGGCCGTGCGACGGCCAAATGTAGCCGGCAGACCAGCATGTGGGACCGCACGATCCTGGACCATACCGTGGCCGAGTGGACCGGCGCGCTGGCGATCGCCGTGGGCGCGTGGCTGGTGGGCAAACTGTTGTACTGGCTCTTCGCCGTGGTGCTGAAGCGGTGGACCGAACTGACCACCACCCGCGCTGATGACGTGATCGTGGGCACGGTGGGCGCACCGGTGGTGCTGCTGGCCACCTTGGCCGGGTTCCAGATCGCCTTCGGCCGCATGCACTTCACGGACCAAGTGGCCCTGTACGGCGCGCATGCCTTCACCGTGGCGTGGACCCTGGGCATCACCTGGCTGGTGGTGCGCACGGTGAGCGCGCTGCTGCACGAGTACCTGCTGCCCTACGCGAAAAAGCGCGGCCTCACCGCCATGGACGCCTCGGTGGAGGGCCTCACCGTGCGTACCGCGGCCATGCTCATCTGGGGCATCGGCATCATCGCGGCGCTGAACAACGTGGGCTACAACGTGAACGCGTTGCTGGCCGGCGTGGGCATCAGCGGCCTGGCCCTGGCCATGGCGGCGAAGGACACCGTGGCCAACGTCTTCGGCGGGATCACGGTGTTCACCGACCAGCCTTTCCGCGTGGGCGACCGCATCCGCATCGCGGGGTACGACGGCACGGTGCTGCGCGTGGGCGTACGCAGCACGCGCATCCGCACGATCGAAGGACCCGTGGTGGTGGTGCCCAACTACCGCTTCACCGATACGGTGGTGGAGAACGTGAGCGAGGAGGACGGCCGCCGGGTGCGCCATGAACTGGGCCTGGTGATGCACACCCCACCGGAGCGCATGGAGCGTGCGTTGGAGGTGCTGCGCGAACTGGTGCACGCCCACCAGGCCGACCTGATGCCCGGGCACGGCGCGGTGTTCAGCGGCTTCGGCGACTTCAGCCTGCGCCTGGTGTTCGTTTACCGGGTGCGCAAAGGGGCGGATATCGATGCGACGCAGAATCGCGTCCACCTGGACCTGCTGCGGCGGTTCGCGGCCGAGGGGCTGGAGTTCGCATACCCCACCCAGGTGGCGATCAGCGGTGACCACAAGGCATAAGGGTGGCGGCGTTACTTCCGCTTTTCCGCGCGGACCTTCTCCCCCACCCGCCGGCGCACCTCGGGGTCCATCTGGTCGCCGATATTGCGCATCTGCCGCTGCACCCATCGCTGCCGGCCGCTGAGGTAGGCTGAAGGCCGCTTGCACGCATACCGGCGCGGCGCGGGCAACGTGGCCGCGATCAACGCGCACTGGGCGGCGGTGAGCCGGTCGGCGGTGCGGCCGAAGCAATGCCGGGCGGCGGCTTGTGCACCGAAGACCCCGGGGCCCATCTCGGCCACGTTGAGGTACACTTCCAGGATGCGCTCCTTGCTCCACAGGGCCTCGACCAGCACGGTGAAGCCCACCTCCAGACCCTTGCGCAGCCAGCTCCGTTGGGGCCAGAGGAAGACATTCTTCGCGGTCTGCTGGCTGATGGTGCTGGCCCCGCGCACACGTCGGCCTTGGCGATTGTGCTCGCGCGCCCGCTCGATGGCCTCCCAGGAGAAACCGCCATGGTGGAAAAAGCGCTGGTCTTCCGAAGCGATCACGGCCAGGGGCAGGTGCCGTGATATCTCCGGAAGTGGCGCCCATGCCCGTTCGAGCCGCCCCTGCTCCCGGGCCTGCTGCGCCATGTGCCAGGTGATGGGCGGGTCCACCCAGCGCAGCAACAGCACCCACAGCACGGTAGCCACGGCGCCCCAGCACAGCGCGGCGCCCGTCCAGCGGAGGATCGACCTGATGAGGTGCATCGGCGGTGGCGGGAAGCTGACGAAAGTAGGCGACGGCGAGGGCCGGTGCGCAGGCGTCCTATTCCGGCTTCCGCCCGCCGAACTTCAGGTAGTAGAGCACTTGGGCGAGCCCACCGAAGATGGCCGCGCCCACCAGCAGGGGCACCGCCGAGCTGTCATCGTCCATGGGGGCCATCACGTGCTCGCGGAACCACCAGCCCACGAGCAGCCCGATGCCGATGCCCATGACCAGCAGCCCGTCGCGCAAGGTCTTCCGCGGATCGGGGGCGGGCTTGGCCGTGGCCGGCGACATGCCGCGCTCGATCATCCGCATGCGCTCGCGGTGCCGGGTGGAGAAGATGATGTACACGATGCCGAAGGCCGTGGCGAAGGTGAGGATGATCGCAATGGTGCCGGTGATGTCCATGGTCGTGGGGAATGAATGGTCCGTTCGATGTCGCGGAAGTGCAACGTCCATCTGACGCGCCCCCTCCCGCACCGGTTACGATCACCGGAGCCACCGGCCGCACCCGGCATGCACCGCTCGTACCAGCATGCTTGGCGACCGGCCCGAAGCAGGTTCCATTTGTAACCGCACCGGCACACGCGCACGTCCCATCCCCGACCCCGTGGACCACGCCCACCTCATACGCCGCATCGTGCAAGGCGAGAGCCACGCCTACGTTGAACTGGTGCGCACCTACCAGCACATGGTGTACACGGTGTGCCATCGGGTGCTGCGCAACGCGGAGGATGCCGAGGAGGCCACGCAGGACGCCTTCGTGAAGGCCTACCAGCACCTGGCGGGCTTCAGCGGCACGGCCAAGTTCAGCACCTGGCTGTACAGCATCGCCTACCGCACGGCCGTGAGCCACGGGCGCAAACGCCGGCAGGACACCCTCGCCGTGGAGGACCTGGCCCACCATCCGGCCACCGGCCACGCTTCCCCCGGCCACCACCACGATGTGCGGCACCACCTGGACCGTGCGCTCGCCACGCTTTCTGCGGAGGACGCCGCCATCATCAGCTTCTTCTACCTGGAGGAGATGAGCGTGGAGGAGATCGTAACCGCCACCGGGCTCGGCGCGTCGAATGTGAAAGTGAAGCTGCACCGGGGTCGCAAGAAACTGCTTCAGGCGTTGGAGCAGGAACTCGGACCGGAGGCGCGGGGCTTACTTTTCGACCATGCTTGAACCCACGGACACCGGCTTGCGCAAGTTGTTCCAGGCCGCCGGGCACCATCGCCCCGGCACGGACCTCACCGCGCGCATCATGGCGCGGGTGGCGGTGACGCCGATGGCCCGGCCGGCTCCGATCAAACCCCTGATCGGCCAGTGGGGCTGGGGGGCGATGGCCGCGGCCGTGTTCGCGCTCGTGGCATGGGCGGTGGTCGCCGCACCGCACGGCACCGGCACGGGGCAACCGCTCTTCGCACCGCTCACCGACGTGCTGGCCCGTGTCCGGCTGCCGCATGGCGACTGGCCCGTGTGGGCGATCGGCGCATCGGTGTGCGTGCTGTTGTTCAGCCTGCTGGACCACGCGCTGGCCCGGCATGCGGGGCCGCGGTGAACGGTGGCCTACAACAACCCCTTCGCCGCGTTCAGCGCCGCGTCGTAGTCGGGTTCGCTGCCCAGCTCGGGGGTGAGCTCGTGGTAGCGGACCATGCCCTCCTTGTCGATCACCCACACCGCGCGGCAGGTGGTCGCCTCCATCGGCCCTTCGGCGATGGCGGCGCCCCACTTCTCGCTGAGGTCGCGGTAGCGGAAGTCGCTGGCGGGTTCCACGTTGGTGATGCCCTCGGTGTCGCAGAAGCGCTTCATGGCGAAGGGCAGGTCCATGCTCATCACGATGACCTTGGCGCCCAGTCCGGCGGCCTTCTGGTTGAAGGTGCGGGTCTCGGTGGCGCACACGCCGGTGTCGAGACTGGGCACGGAGAGCAGGACCACCACTTCGCCCTTGAGGGAGGCGAGGTCGGCGTTGCTCCTGTCCTGTTTCACATAGCGGAGCTGGGGGGCGGCGGAGCCCACTTGGGGCAGGGTGCCGGTAGTGCGGGGTTGGGGCATGGTCAGTGGTTGTTGTTCGTTGGTCCGGGCGGGTTCTCCGTGCATCAGCGCGCCTACTCCTCATCCATCGCCTTGGGCACGGCCTCTTCGTAGATCTTGCGCAGGTCCTCGATGAAGCCGAAGGGGGCATCGTCCACCATGACCTTGCCCTTGGTCACGTGGCCCAGCAGCAGGCCGGGCACCTTGCTGGCCTGGAGCAGGTCCAGGAACTTGTCCTCGTTGTCCGGATGTACGGTCACCACGGCGCGGCCCTGCCCTTCACCGAAGAGGAAGGCATCGGCGCGCACCTCGCTGTCGGTGACGATATCGAAGCCCAGCCCGCGCGGCAGGCCCATTTCCACGAGGGTGGTCCACAGCCCGCCGTCGCTCACGTCGTGCGCGGCGCTCACCAGGCCGGAGCGGATCAGCATCAGCAGCATGGTGTGCAGGCGCTTCTCCTCATCGATGTCGAAGTAGGGCGCGGGTGAACGCTCGATCTTGTGGTGGCGCACCAGGTACTCGCTGCTGGCGATATCGTCGGTGGCCTTGCCCAGCAGGAAGACCAGCTCGCCCTTCTCCTTCAGGTCGAGGGTCATCCGCTTGGTGATGTCAGGGATGATCCCCACCATGCCGATCGTGGGGGTGGGGAACACGGGGATGTTGCGTTCGCCGGTGACGGTGTGGTTGTAAAAGCTCACGTTGCCGCCGGTCACGGGCGCCTCGTACGCCCGGCACGCATCGCCCATGCCCTTGATCGCCTGCGCGAACTGCCAGTACACCTCGGGGTCGTACGGGTTGCCGAAGTTGAGGCAGTTGGTCACGCCGCAGGGTTCGCCGCCCGTGCAGGCGATGTTGCGCGCGGCCTCGCTCACGGCGATCATCGCGCCGGTGTACGGGTCGGCATGCACGTAGCGGCCGTTGCAGTCCACGGTCACGGTCAGCGCGCGGTCGGGACCGCTGTCACCTTCCGTCACGGCTTCCTTCAGCAGCACCACGCCGGCATCGCTGGGGGCGTTGGTGGTGAGGTTGCTGGTGCGCACCATGGTATCGTACTGCTCGTACACCCACCGCTTGCTGGCGATGTTCGGGCTGGACAGCAGGTCGTGCGCCACGGCGCGGAGATCGTCCGGTTCGGGCACGTCGTCGATCTTGAACTTCTTGTTCTCGGCGATGTAGGCCGGTTCCTTCTGCTCGCGCTCGTACACCGGCGCGCCGCCGCCCAGCACCAGGCTTTCCGCGGGCACTTCGGCGATCGACTCACCGTGCATGAAGTAGCGGATGGTACCGCCCTCTGTGACGGTCCCGATCTCCACGCAGTTCAGGTCCCACTTGTCGAAGATGGCCTTCACCTCGGCTTCGCGCCCCTTCTTCACCACCACCAGCATGCGTTCCTGGCTTTCGCTCAGCAGGATCTCCCAGGCGCGCATCCCCTCCTGCCGGGTGGGCACCCGGTCCAGGTGGATGTCCATGCCGCTCTCCCCTTTCGCGCTCATCTCGCTGGTGCTGCACGTGATGCCCGCCGCGCCCATGTCCTGCATGCCGATGATCGCGTCGGTCTGCGCCAGCTCCAGCGAGGCTTCCAGCAGCAGCTTCTCCATGAAGGGGTCGCCCACCTGCACGGCGGGCAGGTCGTCCATGCTGGTCTCGGTGATGTCCTTGCTGGCGAAGCTGGCGCCGTGGATGCCGTCCTTGCCCGTGGCGCTGCCCACGATGAACACCGGGTTGCCCGCACCGTGGCTGGTGGCGCTGATCACGCGGTCGGTGCGCACGATGCCCACGCTCATGGCGTTCACCAGCGGGTTGGTGCCGTAGCAGTTGTCGAAGTACACCTCACCGCCGAACACCGGCACCCCGAAGGCGTTGCCGTAGTCGCCGATGCCCTTCACCACCCCGCGCATGTGCCAGCGCGCGCGCGCATCCTCCGTGATGTCGCCGAAACGCAGGCTGTTCAGTTGCGCGATGGGCCGCGCGCCCATGGTGAAGATGTCGCGGTTGATGCCGCCCACGCCCGTGGCCGCACCTTGGTAGGGTTCGATGGCGCTGGGGTGGTTGTGGCTCTCGATCTTGAAGGCACAGGCCCAGCCGCCGCCGATGTCCACCAGCCCGGCGTTCTCCTGCCCGGCCTCGGCCAGCAGCTTGGGCCCGCTGCGCGGCAGGGTCTTGAGCTGCTTGATGGAGTTCTTGTACGAGCAGTGCTCGCTCCACATGGCGCTGAAGATGCTCAGCTCGGTGAAGTTGGGGTCGCGGCCCAGGATGGTCTTGATCTGCTCGAATTCCTCGGGCAGCAGGCCCAGTTTCCTGGCGGTCTCCACGCCGGCCGGCGCGGTGTCGGGTCCCGAGGTGTAGCGGGGATGAGTGGCAGTGGTGGACATGCGGGTGCGAAGGTAATCCCGCCCACCGGCCCGCCTACCTTCGCGCCATGCGCATCGACCGGGTCCGCCCCATCGCCCTGCTCCTGCCGTTCGCCTTGGCCCTGCCCGCGTGCAACGTGGTGAAGATGCAGGCGCGCCAGGCGTCCAAGACCTTCCACAAGGCCGGACTGGAGGAGCGCACTTTCGTCGGGGCCGATGGGCCGTTGCACGTGTGGGCCGCCCCGCCCACGGGCAAGCCCAAGCTCATGCTGGTACACGGCATCACGAGCAGTGCGGCCATGTGGGCGGTGAACGCCGTGCCCCTCAGCACCACGTACGACCTGATCGTGCCCGACCTGATCGGCCACGGTGGGAGCACCGACACATGGAGCGGCAACAGCGTGGACGCCCAGGTGGCGCATCTGGGGCGGATCCTGGACAGCCTGGACGTGACCGGGGCCGTGCATGTGGTGGGTTCCAGCTATGGCGGTGCCGTGGCGGCCAACTTCGCGGAACAGCGGCCCGATCGGACACGTGTACTGGTGATCTGCGACGGGCCCGCCAACACCTACACGAAGGCCATGGCGGACAGTGCCACGCAAGCGCTGGGCGCGGCCGGCGTGCTCGACTTCTTCACACCGCAGGGCCCGGCCGACCAACGGCGGAACATCAACGCCATCCTGCACAAGCCCCGGAAGGTCCCGGGGTTCGCCCTGCGCCAGGTGCATGAAGCCGGTGCCGCACGACGGCCCATCCATCGCGCCCTGCTGGAGGACCTGATCACGCGCGAGGACCAATACGCGGCCCGCCGCTACTTATGGACCATGCCCGCCTACGTGATGTGGGGCGAGTCCGATCGACTGATCCCGCCGCAGGTGGGGCGCGGCATCATGCGCGTGAACGAGCTGCCCGAGGACCATTTGATCATGGTGCCCGAGGCCGGTCACGTGATGAACGTGGAGCGCCCGCACGTGTTCGAGCAACATCTGCGGCGCATCCTTCAGGATCCACCGTGCCCCCTGCCCTCCCCGCCCGGCGACGGCCCATGCACCATGGAGCACGACCCGTGGTGCGGCTGCGACGGCAAGACCTACGCCAACCGGTGCGCCGCGTGGCGGGCCGGCGTGCGGGCGGTGGCCCGCGGCGCTTGCCCCTGATCCGCGATCAGCGCGAGCGTGGCGGCCGGGGCCCCAGGGTGAATTCC
>JAVFAQ010000108.1:0-9400 GCA_034002325.1 Flavobacteriales bacterium
CTGCCGTCCACGAACTTGTCCATGCTCAGCAGGGCCACGGGCGCCACCTTGTCGACGTTCAGGCCGTCGTACAGGTGGGCGAGGTCGGTGGGCAGCTCGGCATTGAACAGCGGCGTGCGGCGGTAGGTGTCCAGCGCCTTCTTGCCCACGGGCAGCACGTGTACGGTGCGGCCCTGCGCCGCGTGCTCGGCGGCCGCGCGGCGCACCAGGCGGAACACCTGCGTGTTGAAGGCGCCCGCCAGGCCCCGGTTGCTCACGATGGCCACCAGCAGCACCTTCTTCACCTCGCGCTGCGCGGCGTACTTCCCCTCGCTGCTGTCCAGGCTGGCGCTCACGTTGCTCAGGATGGCCTGCAGCTTCTCCGCGTAGGGGCGCATGCGCACGATGGCGTCCTGGGCACGACGCAATTTGGCCGCGCTCACCATCTTCATGGCGGCGGTGATCTGCTTGGTGCTGTTCACCGAGGCGATCCGGCTGCGTACTTCCTTCAGGCTGGCCATGTTGCGTGTTCTCCCTGATCTCCTCCCCTCTCCTTGGGAGAGGGGCCGGGGGTGCGGTTCTTAATTGTCCAGGCTCTTCACCAGGTCCGCGGCCACCGCTTCCAGGGTTGCCGTGATCTGGTCGTTGTACTCGCCCTTCTTCAGCGCGGCCAGCACGTCGGCGTGCTTGTTGCGCAGCACGGTGATGTACTCGGCCTCGAACTGCTTGATGTTCTTCACGGGCACCTTGCTGAGCAGGCCCTTGGTGCCGCAGTAGATGATGGCGATCTGCTCCTCCACGCGCACCGGGCTGTTCTGGCCCTGCTTGAGGATCTCCACGTTGCGGGCGCCCTTGTCCAGCACGGCCTTGGTGGCGGCGTCGAGGTCGGAGCCGAACTTGCTGAAGGCCTCCAGTTCGCGGTAGGCGGCCTGGTCCAGCTTCAGCGTGCCGGCCACCTTCTTCATGGACTTGATCTGCGCGTTGCCGCCCACGCGGCTCACGCTGATGCCCACGTTGATGGCGGGGCGCACACCGCTGAGGAACAGGTTGCTCTCCAGGAAGATCTGCCCGTCGGTGATGGAGATCACGTTGGTGGGGATGTAGGCGCTCACGTCGCCGGCCTGCGTCTCGATGATCGGCAGCGCGGTGAGGGAGCCGCCGCCCTTCACCTTGCCCTTGAGCGAGTCGGGCAGGTCGTTCATGCGCTCGGCCACGCTTTGGTCCTGGGTGATCTTGGCGGCCCGCTCCAGCAGGCGGCTGTGCAGGTAGAACACGTCGCCGGGGTAGGCCTCGCGGCCGGGCGGACGGCGCAGCAGCAGGCTCACCTCGCGGTAGGCCACGGCCTGCTTCGAGAGGTCGTCGTACACGATCAGCGCGGGGCGGCCGGTGTCACGGAAGTACTCGCCGATGGCCGCGCCGGTGAAGGGCGCGTAGAACTGCATGGGGGCCGGGTCGCTGGCGTTGGCGGCCACCACGGTGGTGTAGGCCATGGCGCCGGCCTCCTCCAGGGTCTTCACGATGCCCGCCACGGTGCTGCCCTTCTGGCCCACGGCCACGTAGATGCAGTACACGGGCTCGCCGGCGTCGAAGAACTCCTTCTGGTTGATGATGGTGTCGATCGCCACGGTGCTCTTGCCCGTCTGGCGGTCGCCGATGATCAGCTCGCGCTGGCCGCGGCCGATGGGGATCATGGCGTCAACGGCCTTGATGCCGGTCTGCAGCGGCTCCTTCACGGGCTCGCGGAAGATCACCCCCGGGGCCTTGCGCTCGATGGGCATCTCGAAGGTCTCCCCTTGGATCGGGCCCTTGCCGTCGATGGGGTGGCCCAGGGTGTCCACCACGCGGCCCACCATGCCCTCGCCCACGTTGATGCTGGCGATGCGCTTGGTGCGCTTCACGGTGTCGCCCTCCTTGATGCCCACGCCGGGGCCCAGGAGCACGGCCCCCACGTTGTCCTCCTCCAGGTTCAGCACGATGGCCTGCAGGCCGTTGGCGAACTCGATCAGCTCACCGCTCTGCACGCTTTGCAGGCCGTAGATGCGGGCGATGCCGTCGCCCACCTGGAGGACGGTGCCGACCTCTTCGAGCTCGGCCTCGCTGCGGAAGCCGGCGAGTTCTTGTTTGAGGATCGCCGATACCTCGGCGGGGTTCACTTGGGCCATTGCGTATACGCCGGAGCGTGGTTATGGGCGAGAGGTGAGTGAAGTGAAGGAGGTGATGGATGTGATGTGGGCAGGGGAATGAACGTGCATGGGCACCTCGCTTACCCTTGTTGCCTTCTTCTCCACCTTCACCATGGGCTCAGATCGCGGGGATGTAGGGGTTCTTGGAGAATTCGCGGCGCAGGTCGCTCAGGCGGCGGCTCACGCTGCCGTCGTACTGCTCGTCGCCGATGCGGATGGTGAGGCCGCCGATCAGCTCGGGGTCCACGTGCTCGTCCAGCTCCACGGTCTTGCCGGGGTGCCGGGCGGTGGCCAGGGCGCGCACCTGCTCGCGGGCGCTGTCGTCCAGCGGGGCGGCACTGGTCACCTCGGCGGTGACGATGCCCTTCTGCCGCTTGTACAGCTCCTGCACGGCGGCGGCCACCTGGGGCAGCATGCCCTCGCGGCCCTTGCGTACCAGGATGGCCATGAAGCGCTGTGCCACCTCGCCCACCCGGCCGCCGAACACCTTGTCCAGCACGGCCGATTTCTTGTCGGCCTTCACCACGGGGCTGTTCAGCAGCACCCGCAGCTCGCGGCTGGCGGCGGTGGTGGCGGCCACTACGCCCATGTCCGCATGCACGGCCTCCACCTGGCCCTGCTCGGTGGCCAGGTCCATCAGGGAGCGCGCGTAGCGGTATGCGACCGGGGCGATGTTCATGACTTGCGCAGGTCGGCCTGGGCCATCACTTTGTCCACCAGGGCCTTCTGGGCGGCGGCGTCACCGAGCTTCTCCTTGAGGATCAGCTCGGCCACCTGGATGCTCAGCTCGGCCACCTGGTTCTTCATCTCGGTGATGGCGGCGTTCTTCTCGTTCTGGATGTCGGTGCGGGCGCGGGCCAGCAGGGCATCGGCCTCGGCCTTCGCCTTGTCCTTGGCCGCGGCGATCTCCTTGTCGCGGATGTCGCGCGCCTCCTTCAGCAGCAGTTCGCGCTGCTCGCGGGCCTCGCGCATCATGTCCGCGTTGCGGGCGCTCAGGGCGGCCATCTCCTCACGGGCGCGCTTCGCCTCGTTCAAGGCGTCGGCGATGGAGACCTCCCGGTCCTTCAGCCCGGCCAGGATGGGCTTCCAGGCGAACTTCCCGAGGATGAACAGGACGATCCCGAATGACAGGACCATCCAGAAGACCAGGCCGAATGCGGGCTTGACGAGTTCCATGGAACGACTATGGGTTGGGTGGGCGAACGAAATGAACGGCGCGGGCCGATCACTTCATGAACACCACCAGCAGACCGATCACCATGGCGAAGAAGGCGGCGCCTTCCACCAGGGCGGCGGTCAGGATCATGTTGGCGCGCAGGTCGTTGGTGGCTTCCGGCTGGCGGGCCATGGCTTGCACGGCGTCGCCGCCGATGCGGCCGATGCCGACGCCCGCACCGAGGGCGGCCAGGCCGGCACCAAGGGCAGCTACACCATAGTGGAGACCGGCTTCAAGAAGGATCGAGAGGAACATGGGTTCGGGGTTTGGGATGTTTCGGTTGTCAATGGTGGGGCTCCTCCACGGCGGCACCGATGTACATGGCCGAGAGGAAGGTGAAGACGTACGCCTGGATGAAGGCCACCAGGAGCTCGAGCAGGGTCATGAACACCGTGAAGGCCAGGGTGAGCACCGAGAACCCGAAGCCGGCCCCGGCATGCATCTCGCCGAAGATGAAGATCAGCGCGAAGAAGCTCAGCACGATGATGTGGCCGGCGGTGACGTTGGCGAACAGTCGCACCATCAGCACGAAGGGCCGCAGGAACACCCCGAGGATCTCCACCGGGGTGAGGATCACCAGCACCCACTTGGGCACCCCGGGCATGGCCAGGATGTGGCCCCAATAGTGCCGGTTGCCGCTGGCGCACACGATGATGAAGGTGATCAGCGCCAGCACCATGGTCACCGCGATGTTGCCCGTGAGGTTCGCCCCGCCGGGGAACACCGGCACCAGGCCCAGCACGTTGTTCAGGAAGATGAAGAAGAAGGCCGTGAGCAGGTACGGCATGTACTTCTCGTACTTGTGGCCGATGGCGCTCTTGGCCACGTCGTCGCGCACGAAGAGGATGATCGGCTCCAGCAGGTTCTGCAGGCCCGTGGGGGCCTGGCCGGCGCGGCGCGTGTAGGCCTTGGCCACGCCGATGAACACCCACAGCAGGATGGCCAGGCTGATGAACATGCTCAGCACGTTCTTGGTGATGCTGATGTCCCAGGTGGCCGCCGTCAGCGCCTCGTTCACCGGGGCCGCCCCGGCGTCCGTGCCGTCGGGCGCATCGGTGGCCACGATGGCCTTGTTCCGCAGCATGTAGCCGCCGTATGCCTTGTGGCCGTGGTCGAAGCGGGCGCTGCTGAAGCAGGTGAAGCCGCGCTCGCTGTTGTACAGGATCACCGGCAGCGGAAGGGAGGTGTGCCCCCACAGGTGCCAGCCGTGCTCATCGCCGATGTGGCCCATGATCAGCTCGCCGGCGTTGAACCCGCCCGCGTCCTCGGCGGGCGCCGCCACGGCCGCGGGGCCACCGCAAAAGGCCAGGGAAAGCAGGAAAACGGCGCGGGACAGGACTTTGATGGACATGTTGGCCGGGGACCCCCGTTCAATGCGGGCGCAAATGTAGGCAACCTCGCCGATCGGCACGCACGCTGCTGTGCCCCACGCGGCCGATGCTCACTTGCGGCCCGCCTCCTTGAACAGGTGGACCATCGCGGCCACCACGCCGAAAAGGGCCAGCAGCACGGTGAGCAGGGGCCATTCCCACCCGATCAGCCCGTCCAGCCACCGCCCCAGGAAGGTGAAGGCCAGCACCACGCCGGCCATGGTGAGGCCCAGGCCGGTGTAGCGCAGATAGTCGTTGTACCCCTGGCGGGCCCGGTCGGTCTGCTTGCGCGGCGGCATGGTGGTACGCTTCGGCCGGTGCGGCCCGGCGGGGAAGGTAGGGCGACGCCGGCCTATCGGTAAGGCACCGTCCACGCGCCGCCCGAGGGCCGCTGGCCGATGCGCAGGTCGTACAGGTGGGCGGCGTGTTCGTTGCCCTGCCACAGGAACACGCTCAGCACATCGTCCGCACGCAGGTCGTTCCGCAGGTCCGCCACGGCCCATGCCCGCACCCGGGGCCCTGTGCCGTACGCACGGACCGGGTACGCGTGCCAGTCGATGATCGCGCCGCCGCGCTCCACCTGCAGGGCGATGTACGGGTCCGCTTCGCCCACCGGTCCGGCCTCCACGAACACTTCGATCGCCCGCCCCGGAGCCAGGCTCCCCACCGCGCGGCGCAGCACGGTGCCCGTCTCCTCCGCCCCGGGCCGCGGGTGCATGCTCAGCAGCAGCGGTGCGGCCGCCCGGTCATCGGTGCGCTCCAGCAGCAGGGTGGTGATGCCGCCGCGTTCATCCGCGGCCAGCACCCGGTGCCCATGGAGCAGGATGGCGCTCTCCTCCGGCCAGCGCACGGTGCCGGCGCGGATGTAGGCCACGTGGTCGGCATCGGGGCGCAACGCGCGGGCCAGCTCGCCCATGTCGGTGGGCAGCACCGTGCGCACGTGGCTTGCGGCGGCCGTTCCCGGGGCGAGGGGCCGATCGGTGTTGGCCACCGGCTGCACCGTCGTCCCCGCGGGCAGCGCGGCGACCTGCCGTTCCAGCGCGGCCCGGCGTGCAGCGAGGTCGCCCCCGGCGTGCCGCTGGTGGTAGACCCATGCGCACCACAGGCCCAGCAGCAGCGCGCCGGAGGCGAGGACCGGGCCCGCGCGCCGCCGACCGATGCCCCGCCGTCGGGCCCACGCCATCAGCACGCCGGTGCCCAGCACGCACCAGGCCAGCACGCTGGTCCATGCGGCGGCCCGGACGGGGCGCGGGCGGAACTCCCAGCACACCTCGTGCGCGCCGGGCGGCAGTTCCACGGCCATGAACGCGGTGCGATGCACGTGGACCGGCACCCGGGCGCCGTTCACCGTGGCCCGCCACCCCGGATAGCGGTTCTGGAGCAGGGCCAGGGTACCGCCGGAAACGGAGGATGCCCGGAAGGCGAACATGCCGACGCCGGCGGCCACGCCGTGGACGGTGGCCCCGGTGTCCGCCGGCCCGTCCCAATACGCCAGGGGGCGGTCCTGCACCGCATCGATCGCCCCTTCGCCCCGGGCCGCCGCGTGGGCCAGCAGATGGTAAGGCGACCAGCCGTCGCCGGTGGGCAGCTTGTGGAACATGGCCAGGTTGCGCCAGAGCATGTTGTGGCGCAACGTGGTGTCGTCCACCGCGCTCAGCGGGCGGTCCAAGGGCGGCAGGGGCACCGTGGGCGGGCACGCGGCGATGAAGGCATCGACCTGGGCGGTGGTGGCCCCGGTGTGCCGCACGGTGTCCGGGGCGCAAAGCCGGGCGGCCACGGTGGCATCGGCCATGATCAGCACCGGCAGGGCCCAGGCGGTGTCCGGGGCACGGGCCCGACAGGCCCAGGCCGCCGCGCCCAGCACCACCGCCCCCACGCCGCACCCCAGCTGCAGGCGGTCGGACAGCGATGCGGCCGCGTGGAAGGCGTCCGGCCCGTACCGGGGCACCAGCCGCAACGCCCCGGCCCCGTGGCCCGCCCACTGCGCCCCCGCGATGGCGGCCATGACGATGGCCCCGGCCGCGAGCCACCGCCACCAGCCGCCGGCCCGGTGGGGCGGCGTGCGCAGGACCTCCCCTGCCGCCAGCAGCAGGAAGAGGATGGCGAACATGCGGAAGATGGTGGGGAACCGGAACAGGTCCAGCAGCGGCAGGTGGTACGCCCACCGGCGGAACGGCAGGTCCTCGCCGATGGCCAGCATCAGCATGGCCACGCCGGCCACCAGGAAGACGAGGTAGCGCCGGCCGGGGCGATGCACCATGCCGTACAGCACGGCCATCACCGGCAGCAGGCCGATGGTGCAGTTCACCAGCGCCAGGTCCCGGCCGAAGAAGGCCGGGTCGGCCACGCCGGTGAGCAGCGGCACGAAGAAGGTGAGCAGGGCCTTGGGCGGCAGCGACCCGTTGAGCACGCCGGTCACGGTGGCGTCCGGCCGCAAGCCCGCGCCCCGGTCCACGTGGGCGGCCAGCTCCGTGGAGCTCGCCAGCACGGCGGCGGCCGCCGGCACGAAGAGCAGGGCCGCCAGGGCGAGATGCCCCGCCCAAGGCCGCACCGCCGCCGCACCGCCCTGCCGCCAGCGCCGCGCGATGCCCGCCACGGCCAGCCCGGCCAGCAAGTAGCCCTGCACGATGAACATGCCCACGTAGCCCCCGGCCAGGCTCATGGCCAGGGCCAGGGCCAGGGCGGCGGCACCCACCGGCCCGGGACGGCGGTACAGGTGCAGCAGGGCGGCCAGCACCCAGGGCGTCCAGGCGGCGCTCACCACCCAGCCGATGTGCTGCGCGTTGCCCAGCATCAAGCCCGAGAACATGTAGCAGGCCGCCAGTGCCAGGGCCGTGGCCCGGGGCATGGCCAGCCGCAGGGCCAGCAGCCGGAACCCCATCCCCGCGAACCAAAGGTGGAAGAGGTACTCCGCGTTCATGGCCGTGAGGTCGTAGCGGCCCGGCAGGGCGAACAGCCAGCTCACGGGGTACCAGGTGCCGGGGTCGCCGCCCTGCGGGAAGCCGTGCAGGATGGACGGGTTCCACAGGGGCCAGGCGCCGTTCCACAGGCACTCGGTGATGAAGTGCTTCCACGGCAGCCACAGGTCCGTGGCGTCCCACGGCACGTACCCGCGGCCGGTGAACAGCGCGGGCAGGGCCAGCACCAGCAGCAGCCACAGCACCAGGCCGGGGGCCAGGGCGCGCAGCATCCCGGTCAGGCGGCGGTCCATGGCGGCAATGATAGCGCCGGCCGGGCAGGTGCGTTCAGCGACCGGGCCGGACCGGGCGACGGACCCGTCACGGGCCGGGCGGGGACTGCGGCGGCCGGCGCACCAGGCCCGAGAGCCGCACGGTGCTGAAGGCGAGAAAGGCCAGGTAGAGCACCGCGAAGGCCAAGGCCAGGGGGATCGCCTCCTCCTTGGGCAGCACCACCACGATCACCACCAGCACCAGGATGGAGGCGAGCATCTTCAGCACCAGGCCGGTCATGAAGCGCGGCACGAAGCCCTTGGGGTCGCTCACCAAGGCGCCCTCCTGCCAGGCGTGCAGGGCCAGGGTGACCAGTGCCAGGTAGGCGATGGCGCCGGCATGCACGGCGCGGAAGGGGATGCCGGACAGGTGCAGGACCAGCGCCGTGAGCGCGGCACAGGCCAGGGAGAACAGCAGCAAGGGGACCACGAAGGAGCGCCGGCCCATGGGCGGTCAGCGCGTGGCCTGGGTGGTGGGCTGCCCGGGGCGGGGGGCGTTCTCCGCGGGGCGGGGCCGGGCGGGCTCCATCTCCTTCACCACGCCGCCGCCCATGCTGCAGTTGCCGGTGAACACCGCACCGGGCTCGATGGCCAGCTTCTTCGTGTTGATGTCGCCCTGCAGTTTGGCGGTGGCCTTCAGGCTCAGCAGGTCCTGGCAGTTCACCTTGCCCACCACGGTGCCCTCGATGTCCGAGGCATGGCACTGCACCTCGCCTTCGATCACGCCGTTCTGCCCCACGATCACGCGGCCCTTGGCATGCACCAGGCCCTTCACGCGGCCGTCGATGCGGATGTTGCTGTCGGAACGGACCTCCCCCTCGATGGAGGTGCCTTCCATGATGCTGTTGATCTTGCCGGGGTTCAACGGTTCGGGTGTCTTGCTCATGGTCTGGGCGGGTTTTTCACTGCGGAACAACATTCCAATGGCCGGCCTGCCTTGGGGAGACCGGTGCCAAAGATAACCAGCCGGGCCGGGCCGCCCGCCCCGGGCCGCGCACCGCCTCACTTCCCGCCTACGTAGTGCTCGGCGAAGAAGCGCAGGTAGCCCTCCACGTCCTTGGTCTTGTACAGCTCGGTGTAATTGTCCGAGCTGATGGCGAAGGCGGGGTGGCCCTCCTCGTTCAGGCCGTCCAGCATGTCCACGTCGCCCGTGTACAGCTCATGGAACTGCATGGCCTTGGCCTTGGTGTCGAAGAAGCTCACCAGCACCACCTGGTGCTCGGGGTCCAGGAAGGTGTTGGTGATCTCGATGCCTTGCTGGCGGAAGTAGGTCACGTTCATGTTCGCCAGGTCCGCCTTGATCTTGCTCATGTCGTGGCCGGCGTTGGGCACGATCACGGCGAAATGGTGGCGCCCCGGGCCGGTCTTGTACTCCGCCGCCTTCTCCGGTGCCTTCGGCGGGGCCACCGGCATGGCGTCCTGG
>JAVFAQ010000109.1:0-9356 GCA_034002325.1 Flavobacteriales bacterium
CCCCGCCCTCTCCGCCGATGGCGGCCGCCTGTACTTCGTCAGTGACATGCCGGGCGGCTATGGCGGCACGGACATCTACGTGGTGGGCCGGCAGGGCGAGGGCTGGGGCGAGCCGGAGAACCTGGGCCCGATGATCAACACCGAGCAGAACGAGTCGTTCCCCTTCATCGCGGCCGACGGCACCCTGTACTTCTCCAGCAACGGCCACCCGGGCATGGGCGGCCTGGACATTTACGCGGCCATGCCGGCCCGCACCGGCGGCTTCAGCTCGCCGATCAACGTGGGCGCGCCGGTGAACGGCCCATCGGACGATTTCGCCTTCATCATCGACCCCACCGGCAGCCGCGGCTACTTCTCCAGCAGCCGGCCCGATGGCATGGGCAGCGACGACCTCTACGCGTTCGTGATGACCGCCCCGTTGGAGCAGCGCTTCATCTGCAGCGGCCTGGTGATCGACGACGAGCACGACATACCGGTGATCGCGGCCGACGTGTTCCTGTACGATGCCCGGGACAACCTGGTGGCCACCGCCAGCACGGACGGGCGCGGCGAGTTCACCTTCCCGGTGGAGAAGGACCGGGAGTACCGGCTGGTGGCGCGCATGCCGGGCCGGTTCGACGGGGAGCAGGCGTTCAGCACCACGGGCATCGAGTTGGAGCAGATCATCACGCGGGACATCCACCTGGTGGCCGACGTGGGGATCTGGATGCGGGGCAACGTGCGGCCCAGCGAGGGCCCCGGCTTCCTGGCCGGCGCCACGGTGAGCGTGGTGAACCTGAGCAGCTTCCACACCGAGGCGAAGACCACCGGCCCGGGCGGTGACTTCGGGTTCCGCCTGCAGACCAACGAGGAGTTCGAGGTGCTGATCGAGAAACCGGGCTACTTCAGCCAGAGCATCCCGGTGAGCACCCTGGGCATGAAGCAGGGCATCCTGGACATGAACGAGCTGCGGGACCTGGTGATGGAGCCCATCGAGCCCGGGCGTCCGATCGCGCTGAAGCATGTGCGCTGGGAGGACCGGAAGGCCACCTTGGACCCGATCGCGCGCACGGAGCTCGACGCCCTGGCCGAGCGGCTGCTGGTGAACCGCGGCCTGCTGGTGGAGATCGCCGTACACAGCGATGCCCGGGGCAAGGCGCAGGAGGAGCAGCGCCTCACCCAGAAGCGGGCCGAGGCGATCGTGGACCACCTGGCCAGCCGCCGCGTGCCCCGGGAGCGCCTCACGGCCAAGGGCTACGGCAGTTCACGCCTGCTGAACCACTGCGCCGCCGGGGTGAGCTGCACCGAGGAGGAGCACGCGGTGAACCGCCGCAACGAGTACGTGGTCACCGGGATCCTGGAGTGAGTTCGCCGCCGGGCGCCGGCAGGGCCCGCATGGACCACCCGTCGGCCTTCAACCGATCGAGCACCACGGGCAGCGCCTGCCGCAGCCGGGGCCAGGCCTTGCGGCTATCATGGAACACCACGATGGAACCCGGGCGCACATGGTCCAGCACGTTGCGTGCGCACCGGTGCGGACCGATCGCGGTGTCGAAATCGCCGCTGAGCACGTCCCACATCACCAATCGGAAGCGGCGGGACAAGGCCCGGGCCTGGCCGGGAGTGATGCGGCCGTAAGGCGGGCGGAACAGCGTGGTGCCGGTGAGCGGCTGGCATCGCAGCACCTGGCGCAGGTAGGCGATGTGGCCGGTACGCCATCCGTTGGCGTGGTCCCAGGTGTGGTTGCCGATGGCATGCCCCTCGGCCCGGGTCCGTTGCATGATGGCCGGGTGGCGCGCGGCGTTGCGGCCGATGCAGAAGAAGGAGGCCCGCGCGCCCGCCCGTGCCAGGCGGTCCAGCACCCAGGGGGTCACCTGCGGCTCGGGGCCGTCGTCGAAGGTGAGGTACACCTCGCGCCCGTCGGCGGGCATGGCCCATGTCGCCCCCGGGAGCAAGGGCCGCAACAGGGCTGGGGGCCGCACCGGGTACATGGCCGTCAGAACCGCATGCGGTCGATGCGCCGCCCGGAACTCCGCAGTTCCATGAGCTTCTGTTCGTAGGCCTGGCCCATGCGCTCGAAGCGTTCCTGCAGGTCGCGTGCGACGGGTGAGCTCTCCGGGAGATCGGCCCCGAGCAACGAATCGCCAAGCATCTGGATGATCTGCCGATCGAGGCCCATGCTGCTGCCCAGGGCCTGGATGGAGAGGCGGCCCATGACCGCGTGGGCGAACTCCATTTCGCGCGCCAGGCCCTTGGCGAGCTCCGGTTCGAGGCTCATGTAGTAGTTCATGTCCTCCTCCATGATGGTGAAGAGGCGTTCGGCCAGCCGGTCCGCCTTGGCCGTGTCGCCGATGGTGTAGTAGGCCTCGATGGTGGGGAGCATGATCCGGTCGTACGGGACGTTGTGCTCGGGCATCTTCTCGATGGAGAGGTCCAGCACGCGGCGGGCATCGTCCGGGCGGCCCTCGGCGATCAGCGCCTCGGCCAGGCTGCTCAATTGCAGGCGCAGGTTGGTGGTCATGCGCAGGATGTTCTCGTCCAGGTACACGCCCTCGGGCCGGTCCATGTTGCCCCACAGGAATTTGTTCACCACGTTGTCGTACATCACGTCGGTGGCCACGCGGCCGAACGTGTTGGGGTTCGTGGAGGCGGTGCGCACGGGCACCAGGCGGTAGGTGAGGCCCTCCAACTGGAAATGTTCCTGCAGGTTGAGGTAGCTGTCGGGCCCGGTGGTGACGGCGAAGTACACGGGGCGCTCCCACTTGTTGGTGTTGAGCATGTCCAGCACCATCAGATGGTTCTTCAGGATGTACTGCTTGCCGATGCTCCAATCCACGTGGGGCGTCCACACGGCGGTATCGGCGGGCTGCAGGGTGCCGTTGCCGAAGACCGTGGCGCTGTCCACCGGCAGGCGGAAGCGGTCGGTGGGGAACCAGGCGTCGCGCACGCCGCGCTGGAAGAGGGGCTGCATGTTGCGGTCATCCTCCACGAAGGCCATCATCTCGCCCAGGTCGCGGTAGGTCTCGCCGTCGCCCTGGGGAATGAAGGCCACCACGTCGCGCGTGCCCTGGCGGTACTTGGCGGGGTCCATGCTCAGGGGCACGGGGTCGCTCTCGTAGGCCTTGCGCTTCATCTGGTCGGCGTACCAATCGGTGTTGAGCAGGCTGAGGTTCACCACGCGGATGTCCGTGCGGATGCCCTCCACCTCCTGGGCGTACCACAGCGGGAAGGTGTCGTTGTCGCCGTTGGTGAAGAGGATGGCGTTGGGGGCGCAGCTCTCCAGGTAGTTGTGGGCCAGGTCGCGCGCGGGGGTGCGGTGGCTGCGGTCGTGGTCGTCCCAGCCGTCGGCCACCATCACGGCGGGCACCACCAGGCCGATGGCGGTGGCCACCAGGCCGTGCAGGGCATCGTTGCGCATGACCCGCCCCAGGAGGTGCATCAGCGCCAGGGCCGCGCCGGCCACGGCCGCCATGTAGAGGATGCTGAGCGATACGCCGTGGTCGCCCTGGGTCATCAGCTCGGCGATGAACTTGATCGCACCGATGCCCGCCATGATGCCCACGCCCTTGAGCAGCTCGATGCGGGTGAGCGAGCGGGCCGCATCATGGAGCGCGAAGACCCCCAGGCCGATCCAGATCGCGAAGGCGTAGAACGAGCCGGCGTAGGCATAGTCCCGCTCGCGCGGCTGGAAGGGGGTCTGGTTGAGGTACACCACGATGGCCAGGCCGGTGAACAGGAAGAGCAGCATCACCACGGCCCAGTCCCGGGCGTGCCGCACCAGCTGGTACACCAGCCCGATGATGCCCAGCAGCAGCGGCAGCAGGTAGTACTTGTTGCGCCCCTTGTTGTTCGTCATGCTGGGCGGGAGCTGGTCCTGGTTGCCCAGCCGCTGGGCATCGATGGCCTTGATGCCGCTGATCCAGTTGCCGCTGAGGATGTCGCCATGGCCCTGCACGTCGTTCTGGCGGCCGGCGAAGTTCCACATGAAGTAGCGCCAGTACATCCAGTTCACCTGGTAGTCCATGAAGAAGCGCAGGTTCTCCCCGAAGGTGGGCTTGTGTACGATGGTGGGCCTTCCCTCGCGGTCCAGGGTGCGCATGGGGGTGCCCTTGAAGTCGCTCCACCGCTTGTACTCGTTCACGTGCGAGCGCTGGGCGCTGTACATGCGGGGGAAGAACATGGTGAAGGCCGGGTCGTACACCACTTGCACGCCCTTGCGGGGGTCGGTGACGATGTACTTGTTGTCGATGGTGTGCCCGGGGTTCTCCTCCACGAAGTGGCGGGCGCTCCACCGGTCGTAGAACTTGGCCGCCTCCCGGCCGTCCTTCATCACCAGCCAGGTGGCCGTATGCACCGGGTCGCCGTCCTCGCGGTCGGCGGTGATGGGGCTGTCCCAGAACTGGCCGGTGAGCAGGGGGCGGTCGCCGTACTGCTCGCGGTTGAGGTAGCTCAGCAGGGTGAAGACGTTCTCCGGGTTGTTCTCGTCGATCGGCGGGTTGGCCACGCTGCGGATCACGATCATGGCGTAGGTGCTGTACCCGATCAGGATCACGGTCACCCCCAGCACGATGGTGTTGAGCAGCACCAGGCCCCGGCGTTGGGTGCGGTACAGCCCCCATACGATCAGGCCGATCAGCAGCAGGGCGTACACCAGGGTGCCGGAGTTGAAGGGCAGGCCGAAGGAGTTGACGAACAGCAGTTCGAACCAACCGGCCACCTGCACGATGCCGGGGATGATCACCGCCTGGATCGCGCCCAGGATCAACGCCGACACCAGGAAGGTGATGACGATGCCGCGGCGCGTCACCTCATAGCGCTTGAAGTAGTACACGAAGGCGATGGCCGGGATGCAGAGCAGGTTCAGCAGGTGTACGCCGATGCTCAGGCCCATGAGGTAGGCGATGAGGATGAGCCAGCGGGTGCTGTGGGGCCGCTCGGCCTCGCTCTCCCACTTGAGGATGGCCCAGAACACGATGGCGGTGAAGAAGCTGGACAGGGCGTACACCTCGCCCTCCACGGCGCTGAACCAGAAGCTGTCGCTCCAGGTGTAGGCCAGGGCGCCCACGATGCCGCTGCCCATCACGGCGACCAGCCCGCCGGTGCCCGGCTCGGCGCCGTGGCGCGTGGCCAGCTTGTGGGCCATGTGGGTGATGCTCCAGAACAGGAACAGGATGGTGAAGGCGCTGGCCAGGGCGCTGAGCACGTTCACCGCCACGGGCACGGTCTCGGGCGCCACGAAGAAGCTGCTCACCCGGGCCAGGATCATGAACAGCGGCGCGCCGGGCGGGTGGCCCACTTGCAGCTTGTAGGCCGTGGCGATGAACTCGCCGCAGTCCCAGAAGCTCGCCGTGGGCTCGATGGTACGGATGTAGGTCCACGCGGCCACGAGGAAGACCAGCCAGCCGGTGATGATGTTCACTTTCCTGTATGCCATGCGGGGGGACTGCGGTGTGCCGGCCGGGGTGGTCCCGTGGTCGGGCGGCGCGGAGCGGGGCGAAAATACCCATTGTGCGCGGCCCGCCGGCCGAAAGACCGCCCCGGAAGTGACCGACTATCTTCGCCGGCGTCGAACCATTGAACAGAAACAGCGACCATGGCAACATTCGAACTGTACACGGACAAGGCCGGCGAGTTCCGGTTCCGCCTCAAGGCCGACAACGGCCAGACCATCCTGGCCAGCGAAGGCTACACCGCCAAGGCCAGCGCCCTCAACGGCATCGAAAGCGTGAAGACCAACGCGGCGGACGACGCCCGGTACGAGCGCAAGCAGACCGCCAGCGGCTGGAGCTTCAACCTGCGGGCCGCCAACAACCAGGTGATCGGCACCAGCGAGGTGTACAGCAGCGAGGGCGGCCGTGACAACGGCATCGACAGCGTGAAGCGGAACGCCCCGGGCGCCGACCTCAAGGAGGTCTGAACCCGCCCTCCGGCCGGGCGCCCGGCCCCACCGATGAGCGCGCCCCGGGCGGGGACCGCGCTTTTCGGCGTACCTTTGCGCCGGTTATTTGGACCCTTTCCAAATAGCAGCGGACCATGATCAAAGTCTCCGAGAACGCCAAGGCCGAAGTGACCAAGCTCCTCGGCGCCGATGGCCGGGGGCCGGGCCACTTCGTGCGCGTGGGCGTGAAGGGCGGCGGCTGCTCCGGCCTGATGTACGACCTCACCTTCGACGACCGGATGCAGGACGGCGACAAGGTCTTCGAGGACAACGGCGTGAAGGTGGTGGTGGACAAGAAGAGCCTGCTCTACCTGCTGGGCACCACCCTCGAGTTCAGCGGCGGCCTCAACGGCAAGGGCTTCCAGTTCGTGAACCCCAACGCCAGCCGGACGTGCGGGTGCGGGGAGAGTTTTTCGATCTGACCCCTCACGCAACGCCCCCATGATCCCTCACGCAGAGATACAGAGAACGCAGAGTTGAACACCACATGACGACACAGGCAGGCACCCGCATTTGCATTCTCTGCGCTCTCTGCGCCTCTGCGTGAACCCCCTTCCATGGCACAGGACACCGAAGACATCCTCCGCGAGGTCACCGAGAAGGAATACGCCTACGGTTTCGTCACCGAGATCGAGAGCGAGAAGGCGCCGTTGGGGCTCAACGCGGACATCGTGCGCTTCATCAGCGCCAAGAAGAACGAGCCGGAGTGGATGTTGGAATGGCGGCTGGAGGCCTTCCACGCCTGGGAGAAGATGGTCGAGCCCGAGTGGGCGCACGTGCATTATCCGAAGATCGACTACCAGAACGCCCACTACTACAGCGCGCCCAAGAAGAAGCCCACGATCGACAGCCTGGACGAGGCCGACCCCGAGCTGATCAAGACCTTCGAGAAGCTCGGCATCTCCCTGCAGGAGCAGAAGCGCCTGGCCGGCGTGGCCGTCGATGTGGTGTTCGACAGCGTGAGCGTGAAGACCACGTTCCAAGCGACGTTGAAGGAGAAAGGCATCATCTTCTGCAGCTTCAGCGATGCGGTGAAGGAGCACCCCGACCTGGTGAAGAAGTACCTGGGCAGCGTGGTGCCGCGCACGGACAACTACTTCGCCGCGCTCAACAGCGCCGTGTTCAGCGATGGCAGCTTCTGCTACATCCCGCCGGGCGTGCGCTGCCCCATGGAACTGAGCACCTACTTCCGCATCAACGAGGCCATGACCGGCCAGTTCGAGCGCACCCTGCTGATCGCCGACGAGGGCGCCTACGTGAGCTACCTCGAAGGCTGCACCGCGCCCATCCGCGATGAGCACCAGTTGCACGCGGCCGTGGTGGAACTGGTGGCGCTGAAGGACGCGGAGATCAAGTACAGCACCGTGCAGAACTGGTACCCCGGCGACAAGGACGGCAAGGGCGGCATCTACAACTTCGTCACCAAGCGCGGCCTCTGCCTCGGCGACCGCAGCAAGATCAGCTGGACGCAGGTGGAGACCGGCAGCGCCATCACGTGGAAGTACCCGAGCTGCGTGCTGAAGGGCGACCACAGCATCGGTGAGTTCTACAGCGTGGCGGTGACCAACAACCGGCAGCAGGCCGATACCGGCACCAAGATGGTCCACATCGGCAAGGGCACCAAGAGCACCATCGTGAGCAAGGGCATCAGCGCGGGCCTTTCCAACAACAGCTACCGGGGCTTGGTGAAGATCGGACGCGGGGCGAAGGGCGCACGCAACTTCAGCCAGTGCGACTCCATGCTGCTGGGCGACCGCTGCGGGGCGCACACCTTCCCCTACATCGAGAGCGAGAACCCCACGGCCATGGTGGAACACGAGGCCACCACCAGCAAGATCGGCGAGGACCAGATCTTCTACCTGAACCAGCGCGGCATCGAGACGGAGAAGGCCGTGAGCCTGATCGTGAACGGCTACTGCAAGGAAGTGCTCAACCAGTTGCCGATGGAGTTCGCCGTGGAAGCGCAGAAGCTGCTGGCGGTGAGCTTGGAGGGGAGCGTGGGGTGAAGATCGAAGAGTTTCGTGTTGGCGGGTCACGGGTTGCGTGTTGTTGAACCTGGACCACCTGAGCAATGGCCACCATCAAACAATTCGAGGACTAGGATACGTGGAAGGACGCACGTGCCTTGAACAAGAAGATCTACACGATAACACGCCGGAAGGTGTTCAACGAAGACCCCGACTTGCGCCGCCAGGTCCGAAAGGCCTCGGTCTCGGTCATGTCGAACATCGCAGAGGGCTTCGAGCGGAACAATAGTACTGGCCGGTTAAAAATCGAAGAGTGTCAAGGGTTTCCGGAGGTCGGGGCCTTCGGTTTTGTTATCAGCCTTCGGAAAGGCTTGCTGGATGGGCATCTTCTCGAAGAGGGGGATCCCAACCATTTGGATTCTGTCCACAGAATACGTACATCTGTCCTGAAGATCGAGGTTCACCCCAACTGTTACAACTGATGCAAGCACCTACTATCCCCCTCAAGCTCCGTTGGCTCCATGTGGTGGTGGCCGCCTTCATGTTCACCAGTGGAGCGCCATTGCTCCATGCCGCACACGAGACGGACGGTGAACCGGGGGGGCGCTTGGCCGGGGTGTCAAGTGGTGAAATGAGCAGCGTGAACTGCCCGGCCAACACGGTCATTCCCAATGGCTCCTTGGCCAGCGTCGTCGGAACGTCCTTCAGTGGCAGTGTATACATCCAAGGGCTGTTCGTCGTCGATGATGACGTAAGTTTCTGGGGCGCTCATGTATACATGGAGGCGGGCGCCCAACTGATCGTGGAACCCAACATCTGGCTGACTATCATCGGCAGCACCTTCATCGCTTGCGACACGGCAATGTGGAAGGGGATAACGGTGCATGACGGAGCCACGATCAGCATCAGCAATACATCAGTCATGGAGGATGCGGAGCATCTGGTCCGGGCGTTGGATGGTGCCACGGTGGTGTTCATGGATTCACAGTTCCACAACAACCGGGTGTCTTTGTACATACCACCGGCTCCGGGAAATACGTGGAACAGTGTGAGCGTCTATGCCGTCAACAACATGTTCTACAGCCAAGGCCCCATGTGCGGTCCTTATCCCGGCCAGGCCACTACAGTTGGTCAGGTAGGGTTTGCTGCGGTTGAAGCGCACCGAACTTATCTGGACCTCAGCAATGGTTACAACCTGATCCATACCATGAGCAATGGCATTGTTGCGTTCAACAGCAACGTGAAAGTGGAGGGCTGTGAGATCTACATCATACAGCCCGATGCAGCTTATGCACTCCCGGCCAATGGCAGTGGCATTTATGCCAACGGGATGAATGGGTACTACTACCTGGACCAGAAAGGGAACGGCATGGCCGGGCCGCCCAACTTCCGCAATTGTCGATGGGGGATATACACCGAATACATGAATGTGGACAGCCGGGACAACCACATGATGAGCCTCTTCGGGGGGG
>JAVFAQ010000110.1:0-9347 GCA_034002325.1 Flavobacteriales bacterium
CCCATCTGCAGCGACGCGGTGGGCCCGGGCGATGCCGGCACCTACACCTGCGGTCCGTGGTACAGGGCATGTGCGGCGCCGGCGGCCATGCACACGCTGGCCGTGTTCGTGCCGGAGGAGTTCGACCTGCCCGATGCCGTGGACCTCTGCCTGGGCGGCATCGTGCATCTGTCCGTGGGCGGCGGCTACACCGGCCTGCTGTGGAGCACCGGCAGCACCGCCCCGTCCATCGCCGTGAGCGCCGGTGGCGAGGTGTGGGTCGCCGCGATGGACCCCAACGGTTGCCCGGTGGAAGCCGCCGTGCTGGTGATCGAGCATGATTGCGAAGTGGTCGTGCCCAACGTGTTCTCCCCCAACGGCGACGGCATGAACGACGCCTGGTTCCCCACCGGCGGCTTCGTGCAGGCCAATGTGCGAATATGGAACCGCTGGGGCGGCCTGGTGCATGAGGGCGACATGGTGGTGCGTGGCTGGGACGGCCGCCATTACCGCAGCGGCGCCCGGTGCTCCGACGGGGTGTACTACTTCGAGGTGGAGTTCGTGAAGGTCGACGGGTCGCGGCGGCGCCAGGCGGGGTACGTGCATCTGCAATAGGCCCGATCGCGGCGCCCGGTACTTTTGCCCGCGATGTACCATCTGTTGCGCCCGCTGCTTTTCCTGCTCTCGCCGGAGCGCGCCCACGGGCTCACGTTCAAGTTGCTGCATCTGCCGGGCGCCATCCGCCTGGCCGGTGGCCGCCGCCCGCCCGGGGAGGCCGCCCTGGACGTGATGGGCCTGCGTTTCCCCGGGCCCGTGGGGCTGGCCGCCGGCATGGACAAGGACGCGCGGCACGTGGCGGCCCTCGCACGGATCGGCTTCGGCTTCGTGGAGGTGGGCACCCTCACGCCCTTGCCCCAGCCCGGCAACCCGCGCCCGCGCCTGTTCCGCCTGAAGGCCGACCGCGCCCTGATCAACCGCATGGGCTTCAACAACGGCGGGGTGCAGGCGGCCGTGGAGCGGTTGCGCCGGCGCCCGCCGGGCATCATCGTGGGCGGCAACATCGGCAAGAACAAGGACACGCCCAACGAGCGCGCCATCGATGATTACGTCGCCGCGTTCGAGGCCCTGCACCCCGTGGTGGACTTTTTCACGGTGAACGTCAGCAGCCCCAACACGCCGGGGTTGCGCGACCTGCAGGAGAAGGGGCCGTTGCTGGCGATCCTCCATGAACTCAAGCGGCGCGATGCCACGCGGCCCGTGCAGCGGCCCATCCTCCTGAAGATCGCGCCGGACCTCACCGATGGACAGCTGGACGACATCGTGGCGGTGGTGCGCGAGAGCGGCATCGCCGGGGTGATCGCCACCAACACCACGGTGGCGCGCGACGGCCTGCGCACGCCTTCGGCGGAAACGGAACGCATGGGCGCGGGCGGGGTGAGCGGCGCCCCGTTGCGCGCGCGCAGCACCGATGTGGTGCGCCACCTGCGCGCCCACCTGCCGCGCCCCTTCACGATCATCGGCGTGGGCGGGATCGACAGCGCCGCGGCGGCCATGGAAAAGCTCGATGCCGGCGCCGACCTGGTGCAGGTGTACACCGGCCTGGTATACGAGGGGCCCGGCCTGCTGCGGCGCATCAATGCGGCCTTCGTGCGGCGCCGGCAAGGCGGATGATGAGCCGGCCGGGCATGGCCACGCCGGGCGCTGCCGAACTTGCACCCCGAAAGAACCCGGAACGAACATGGACACGACCCGCCAGGTGGAACTGATCGAATGCCCGCGAGATGCCATGCAGGGCATCCATGCCTTCATCCCCACCGAGGTGAAGGTGCGCTACCTCAACGGCCTGCTGCGCACCGGCTTCCACACCATCGACATCGGCAGCTTCGTCAGCCCCAAGGCCATTCCGCAGATGGCCGACACCGCCGAGGTGCTGGACCGCATCGACATGGACGGCGTGCGCAGCCGCCTGCTGACGATCGTGGCCAACGAGCGCGGCGCGGAGCAGGCGGTGGCGCACGCGCGCGTGGACCAGCTCGGCTATCCGTTCAGCATCAGCGAGACCTTCCAGCAGCGCAACACCAACACCACCATCGAAGGCAGCTGGGGCCGCATCGCGCGCATCGCCGAGATCGCCCGGCAGGCCGGCAAGGAACTCGTGGTCTACATCAGCATGGCCTTCGGCAACCCCTACGGCGACCCATGGAACGCCGAGGTGGCCCTGCGTTGGGCCGATCGCCTGGCGAACGAGCTGGGCGTGCGCATCATCGCCCTGGCCGACACCGTGGGCGTGGCGCGGCCGGCGGACGTAACGGCCATGTTCAACGCATTGGTCCCCGCGCTGCCGCAGGTGGTGTTCGGCGCCCACCTGCATGCCCGCCCCGACAACTGGAAGCCCAAGGTGGACGCCGCCTGGAACGCCGGATGCCGCCGCTTCGACGGGGCCTTGAAGGGTTATGGCGGCTGCCCCATGGCCGATGACGACCTGGTGGGCAACCTCGCCATGGAACGCCTGGTGCATGAGCTCGAAGGCCGGGGCGTCGCCACCGGCCTGGACATGCGCCAGCTGGAGCGCAGCCTCATGGACGCCGCCACCGTCTTCCCGTGACCGCGGCCCGGTGCACCGGTGGCGTCGTCGTATCCTTGCACCATGCCCACGGCCGTCACCGAAGGGATCCGGATCACGGTGCAGAGCGCCTTCGAGGAGGCGCACAGCGACCTGCGCGCGGGCCGCTACCTGTTCAGCTACCGGATCACCATCTCCAACACCGGGCGGGACACCGTGCAGCTGCTGCGGCGCCACTGGACCATCCACGACAGCCTGGCCCCGGTGCGCGAGGTGGAGGGGCCGGGCGTGGTGGGGGAGACCCCCGTGATCGCGCCGGGCACATCGTACACGTACGCCAGCGCCTGCGACCTGCGCAGCGGGCTGGGCCGCATGGAGGGCAGTTACCTGATGCGCCGTACCGCCGATGACCGGCGCTTCCGCGTGCGCGTGCCGGCCTTCGACCTGGTGCATCCGGTGATCGACAATTGATGGCGCCCCGCCGGTGCTGTTAATTTCCTGCAAGCCGCCGGCCGGTTCCCGGGCACCGGATACCTTCGCGCATCGTACGCCGCATGTCGCCGGCCCCCGTCCATACCGCCCGCTTTCCCCGCGCCGGCATGCTCGTTCGCCTGCTGAGCCTGCTGCTGGGCCTGGCCGTATGGACCATGCCCATGATCACCACCGCGCCGGGCGTGCATGACCTCTGTCTGGAGCACGACCTCCAAGTGCCCTCGCCCCTGACCGAGGAGGAGGAGGAGACCAAGCAGGCCAAGCCGTTGCCCGGCGGTCCGCGCGGTGGCGGGCCGGCCTTGCCCGGCGGATCGGCCATCGGCCTGCCGGGCGGGGCGCAATTGCCCGCAGGCACCCTGCTTGAGGTGCCCTGCCCGCCCCCGCGAACCCTGACGTGATCGTGGCCGCCACCGGGCGGCTTCGATGTGGCCGCCCGCCGGCCGCCGGCCCCGTGGGGCCTTGACCGTCGTTCGCACCCCGTGATCTTTCGCATGAAGAAGAGCTTGTTCTCCTCATGGAAGCAGGACGTACCTGCCTCCGTGGTCGTTTTCCTGGTCGCCCTGCCCCTGTGCCTGGGCATCGCCGTTGCCTCGGGCGCGCCGCCCATCGCCGGTGTGGTGGCCGGTGCCGTGGGCGGCATGCTCGTGGGCTGGATCAGCGGCTCGCCCATCGGCGTGAGCGGCCCGGCGGCGGGCCTCACGGCCATCGTGCTCAACGCCGTCACCGAGCTGGGCGCCTACGAGCTGTTCCTCGCCGCGGTGATCATGGCCGGCCTCATGCAGGTGGCCCTGGGCTTCCTCAAGGGCGGGATCATCGCCTACTACTTCCCCAACTCGGTGATCAAGGGCATGCTCGCGGGCATCGGCGTGATCATCATCCTCAAGCAGGTCCCGCACGCCGTGGGCTACGACCCGGACTACATGGGCGACATGGCCTTCCGCCAGCCTGACGCGGGGAACACGTTCACCGGCCTGGTGGACATGCTGGCCCACGTCAGCGCCGGGGCGGTGGTCATCACCCTGGTGGGGCTGCTGTTGTCCATCCTGTGGGAGCGGCCCCTGATCAAGGGCAACAAGGTGCTGGCCCTGGTGCCCGGCCCACTGATGGCCGTGGTGGCCGGGGTGGCGCTGGCGGCGGCCTTCGCATCGCACCCGGCCCTCGCCGTGGGCGCCGGCCATTACGTGGACCTGCCGGACATCAACGGGCTGGGCGACCTGCCCCGGCCGGACTTCCATGCGTTGCTCGCCCCGAAGGTGTGGACCATCGCTTTCACCATCGCCGTGGTGGCGAGCCTGGAAACGTTGCTCTGCGTGGAGGCCACCGACAAGATGGACCCCCGCAAGCGGGTGACCCCGGCCAACCGCGAGCTGCACGCCCAGGGCATCGGCAACGTGGTGAGCGGCCTGCTGGGCGGGTTGCCGGTGACGCAGGTGGTGGTGCGCAGCTCGGCGAACATCCAGAGCGGCGGCCGCAACAAGCTCAGCGCCATCCTCCACGGCGTGCTGCTGCTGGTGTGCGCCCTGGCCGTGCCCGGGCTGCTGCGCACCATTCCGCTGGCCAGCCTGGCCGCCGTGCTGCTGGTGGTGGGCTTCAAGCTGGCCCGCCCCGCCGGGTTCAAGGCCATGTGGAAGGCCGGGCCCATGCAGTTCATCCCCTTCATCGTCACCGTGGTCGGCGTGGCCTTCACCGACCTGCTCACCGGGGTGGCCCTGGGCCTGGTGGTGGCCATCGTCCACATCCTTTGGAAGAACTACAGCACCCCCTACCACTTCGACCCCGCCCGCCACCGCGCGGGCATGCCCATCCACATCGAGCTGAGCGAGGACGTCACCTTCCTCAACAAGGCCGGCATCAAACGCACCCTGGGCGAGCTGCCCGACGGGGCCAACGTGGTGATCGACGCGCGCCGCACCGTGGAGCTGGACCCCGACGTGAAGGAGATCATCGACGAGTTCATGCAGATGGCGCCGCACCGCAACATCCACTGCGAAATGGTGGGCCTGCGCGCCGCCCATCGCAAACGCCGGCCCATGGACCTGGAACGCCTGGTGCGGCGGGCGGCCGGGCGGCCAGGCACCGACCAAGCACGATAATACCCCAAATTCGCACCGGGCGATGCCGGCTTCGGCGGGTCCGGGCGACCAACACAGAACACCGCATGAAGAACAGACCCGACCTGCACCTTGAACTGCTCCAGCGCAACAAGACCTGGAGCGAGCGGATGAACCGCGAGAACCCGGCCCTCTTCGAAGAGCTGGCCCGCCACCAGCACCCCTTCTTCCTTTGGATCGGTTGCAGCGACAGCCGCGTGCCCCCCAACCAGATCACCGGCACCAAGCCCGGCGACATGTTCATCCAGCGCAATGTGGCCAACCAGGTGCTGCACACGGACATGAACCTGATGAGCGTGGTGGACTACGGGGTGAACGTGCTGAAGATCGACCACATCATCGTGTGCGGCCACTACGGTTGCGGCGGGGTGAAGGCCGCCATGGGCGAGGAGTTCGACGGGCCGGCCTCCAACTGGGTGCGCCACATCCGCGACGTGGCCCGCCTGCACCGCGCCGAGCTCCAGGCCATCACCGACCCGCAGCAACGCTTCGACCGCCTGGTGGAGATCAACGTGATGGAGCAGGTCTACGCCCTGAGCCGCACCGCCCTGGTGCGCGGCGCATGGGAGGCCGGCCGCTCCGTGAAGGTCCATGGGTGGGTGTACCGCCTCACCGATGGCGTGATCCACGACCTGGGCGTGACGCGCGACCGGTACGAGCCCGATGCGGGCACCCAGCTGCTGAGCTGAGCCGGCGCCGGCCCGGGCCCTACTTTTGGGCCATGGCACCGAACATGGAGGAGCGCCCCCTGGTGCGCGAGAAGCTGGTGCTGCCCCACGGCGGCCAACGCCTGCTGCTGCATTCCTGCTGCGCGCCCTGCTCCGGCGAGGTGATGGAGGCCATCATGGCATCGGGCATCGAGTTCGCCATCTTCTTCTACAACCCCAACATCCACCCGCGCAAGGAATACGACCTGCGCAAGGACGAGAACGTGCGCTTCGCCGGGCAGCACGGCATCCCCTTCATCGACGCGGACTACGACGTGGACGACTGGTTCGCCCGCGCCAAGGGCATGGAGATGGAGCCCGAGCGCGGCATCCGCTGCACCATGTGCTTCGACATGCGCTTCGAGCGCACCGCCCTGTACGCCCATGAGCACGGCTTCGACGTGATCTCCAGTTCGCTGGGCATCTCCCGGTGGAAGAACATGGACCAGATCAACCGGAGCGGCGAGCGCGCGGCCGGCCATTACCCGGGCATCACCTACTGGACGTACAACTGGCGCAAGAAGGGCGGCGCCACGCGCATGATCGAGATCAGCAAGCGCGAGAACTTCTACCAGCAGGAATACTGCGGCTGCGCCTATTCCCTGCGCGACACCAACAACTGGCGCGTGTCCCGCGGCCGCGAGCGCATCCACCTGGGCGAGAAGTTCTACGGGGAGGGCCCGGCACCGGAAGCGCCCGATCTTTAGGTGTGTCTAATTTTATATTTTTGCTCCATGGAAAGGGGGCGGCTGTCACGCAGCGAGGAGGACCACCTCAAGGCCATCCACGCCCTGCTGCCCCACGGGGCGAAGGCCGGCACGAAGGACATCGCCGAGCGGCTGGAGATCAAGGCCAGCAGCGTCACGGTCATGCTCAAGCGGTTGGCCGCGAAGGGGCTGCTCAAGCACGAACCCTACCACGGGGTGAAGCTCACCGCCAAGGGGCACGCCGCGGCGCTGAAGCTCGTGCGCCGGCACCGCCTGTGGGAGACCTTCCTGGTGGACCGGCTGGGCTTCGGCTGGGACGAGGTGCATGACATCGCCGAGCAGCTGGAGCACGTGGGCAGCGACAAGCTCACCGACCGGCTGGACGACTTCCTCGGCAACCCCGGCTTCGACCCCCACGGCGACCCCATACCCGATCGCCACGGCCGCCTGGTGGAGCGCCGCACCATGCCCCTGGCCGCCTGCCCTCCCGGTACCCGGGTACGCATCGCCACGGTGAGCGGCTCCACGGACGACCTGCTGCGCCTGCTCGATGCCCGCGGGCTGCACATCGGCACGCACCTCACCGTGCAGGAGGTGCATGGCTTCGATGCCAGCGTTGATGTCAAGCCCCGCACCGGCGCCGCCTTCAGCCTCAGCCGCGACGTCGCCGACCACCTCCTCGTAGAACCCGTTTGACCCGCCGTAAAGCACCGCCCGTCCCCATCCGCCGAAGCCGTGCCGATGATGGCCCGCCGGCCACCGCTCACTGACCACCGCCCGACCCCGGCCCCATGGACCCGATCATCGCCTTCTTCTCCTCGATCGATCCCGTGCTGGCCGCCTTCCTGGCCACCACGGGCACCTGGCTGCTCACCGCGGCGGGGTCGTCGTTGGTGTTCGTGCTGGGCAACGCCTCGCGCAAATGGCTCGACGGCATGCTGGGCTTCACCGGCGGGGTGATGGTGGCCGCCAGCTTCTGGAGCCTGCTCGCCCCCAGCATCGCCATGAGCGAGCGCATGGGCCACATACCGTGGATGGCGCCCGCGTTGGGCTTCGCGCTCGGGGCGCTGTTCCTCTTCGGGCTGGACAAGGTGCTGCCCCACCTGCACATCAACTTCCCGCTCTCGCGCCAGGAAGGCGTGAAGACCGATTGGCACCGCAGCACCCTGCTCGTGCTGGCGATCACCCTGCACAACATCCCCGAGGGCCTGGCCGTGGGCGTGCTCTTCGGGGGCGTGGCGGCGGGCATGCCCGAGGCCAGCATCGGCGGCGCCGTGGCCCTGGCCCTGGGCATCGGCCTGCAGAACTTCCCCGAGGGCCTGGCCGTGAGCATGCCCCTGCGCCGCCAGGGCATGAGCAAATTGCGCAGCTTCTGGTACGGCCAGCTCAGCGCCATCGTCGAGCCGCTGGCCGGGGTGGCCGGCGCGCTGGCCGTGATCTGGATGCAGCCCATCCTGCCCTACGCCCTGGCCTTCGCCGCCGGCGCCATGATCTACGTGGTGGTGGAGGAGGTGATCCCCGAGACCCAGCAGGACCGGTACACCGACATCGCCACGCTCGGCTTCATCGGCGGCTTCATCGTGATGATGATCTTGGACGTGGCGCTGGGGTAGGCGCGCAGGTCATCGGCCCGAAGGCCCCTCCAAGCGGTAGCCCGCCTCGATCGGGTAGTGGTCGGACACGTGGATGTCGCGCCGCGTACGCGCCCACACGGCCTCCAGCCGGGGGCTGAAGAACTGGTGGTCGATGCGGATGAACCAGGGGAACTGGCGGTAGGTGAAGCCGAAGCCACTGCCCGCCGTCTCGAAGGCGTTGGCATGGGTGCGCTTGATCCGCTGGTAGGTGCTGGAATAGGGCAGGGCGTTGAGGTCGGTGCAGATGATCACGGGGTGCGGGCCGGCCGCCAGCAGCGCGGCGATCGTGCGCAGGTCCACGCGGCGCGCGGCATGGCCGGTGCGCAGCCGCTCATGGATGTTGAGCAGGTTGAACACCACGTTGGCCACCACCGGCATGCGGGCCGTCCACATCGGGCGGATGCTCATGGACCGCAGCTGGAAGTTCAGCACGCGCACCGTGCCGCCGTCCACTTGCAGGTCGGCCCAGCATCCGTCGTACAGGCTGCCCTGCAGGTCGATCTTGCCCGCATCGGTCACCGGGAACCGTGAGAAGATCGCCGCGCCCACCATGCCCTGGTACTTGGGGTCGAAGCCGGGGTTGGCGTAGAAGTGCGCATAGCCGCCCAGGCGCAGGATCGAATCCGCCGCCATCTCCTCCTCGGCCTGCCCGCTGTGGAAGAACTCCTGGATGCACAGCACATCGGCCACGTGCCCGGCGCGCAGGTGGTCGTAGAAGCGGTGGTACAGCTCGGGGCGGCTGTCCAGGGTGTGCGGCCGGCCGGGGTTGAAGAGTGCGGCGTTGAAGCTCATCACGCTCAGCCGGTGCCCGGTGGCGACCGGGGGCGGGGCCGGCACGAAGGTCTCGCGCATGGGCTTCATCGTCACCAGGAACAGCACGGCGGGCATGGTCCAGTACGGCCACGGCGGGCGCACGATCGGCAGCAGCAGCAGCACCACCAAGGAGAGGGCCAGCACGATGGGCAGCCCGAAGGTGAGAAGCTCGGCCCACCAGTTGTCGAAGGCCAGATGGCTGGTGGTGGCCGTGTACCAGGCCAGCAGGAGGGGGGCTTGGGCGAAGAGGAAGGTGCGGAGAGCGCTCGGCCGCATGCGTCCGTGGTGCCGTTGCGCCGGCGGGCGGGGGCACAAGGTACGGGCCGCCTACATGGAAAGAT
>JAVFAQ010000111.1:0-9297 GCA_034002325.1 Flavobacteriales bacterium
CCTGTTTCGCAATCCTCATCGAGCGACACGGTGGCCGTGGGGATCTCGCAGTCCAAGCACACCACCTCCCACTCCCACGGGGTCTGCGAGCCGCTGGAACAGCTCACCGAACCGTCGCTGGTCATCACCATGAAGAAGGAGCCGGTGGCGGAGAACACCTCGAGGCCGGCCAGTTGGAATTGGCTGGTCTGCGTGTGGTCGAACAGTTGGTCGCCCGTGGCGTCGGGGCCGTCATAGATGGTGAGGTGGTCGAAGCTGGCGGATTCGATGCTGCCCGCCAGGAAGGTGAGGCGCAAGCTGCCGGCGCCGTCCGCCTGGTAGGTCCACGACGTGTTGTCGCTGTTCACGTAGCAATAGCTCTGCTGCAGGGCGGGTGCGCCGCACACCACCGGAATGGGGCAGTCGCTTTGGTAGGACAGCGTACCGAGCTGGAGGTCGCACATCGGGTCGGTGCCATGGTGCAGGACCACTTCGGGCGCGGTGCCCAGGGGAAAGGGCCCCAGGTCCACCTGGCCCACGCCCTGGCCGGTGAGCTCCTCGGTCTCGCCGCCCACGGTCCAGGCCACGTCCACCGTGCCGCCGTCGCCCACGGAGGTGATGTTGAGGTGCACGGTGAAGGTGCCGGCCTCGCAATCTTCCGAGAAGGTGTACGCGGCCCCCGGCGGGACACAGTTCAGCAGCATTTGCACGGTGGTGGTCACGCAGCTGGTGGCCGTGGCGCAGCTCGCGTCGACCGTCCAATGCGGAAAGAGGTTCGCCCCGCTGGCGTCCTCCACCACCACGGGCGAGTTCCCTTGGGCCACCACGGGCCCGTTGAAGGTGCCCTCACGCACGGTGATGTAGGCGCTGGCGGCCACGGCGAACTGGTAATTGCCGCCGGGCAAGATGCCGCCCACGTTGGAGTACTCGGTGAGGAAGTTGCAGGTGGAAATGGTGGTGGGCGTGCCATCGCCGGCCGGAATGATCACCGCCGATGGGTATTGGGCCGTGGTCAGGCAATCGCCTTGGGCAAGTGCCATATCGGGCGCCGTGAGGCCGGCGACCAATGCGACCAACAAGGATGGGTAACGTTTCGTTCGCATGGGGGTAGGGTTTAGGGGAAGGGTAAAGCTAATCGATCCGGCCTTTCCCCGACATGCGCCCGGCCGCCCTACTCCACCGCCACCTCTTTCACCACGTCCCGGCCCAGGCGGGCGTTGAGGCGCTCGCGCAATTCATCGCGCATGAAGGTCATTTCCTGGCGCAGCGGGGCGGAATCGACCTTCACGTGCAGGCGGCCGTTGTGCAGGCGCAGGCCCGTGGTGTGCCGGGCGATCATGGCCCCGCACACGTGCTCCCAGTCGGCCCGTATGGCGCTCTCGTCCAGCTTGCCCCGCAGGCCGAAGTCCTTGATCATGTCGCCCAGCGCGTCACTGAGCGATCGTTCGTTCGGCTTCTTCATGGTCGGTGGTCCGGTGGTCGATGGGCAGGGAGCGCACGTCCAGGCCCAGGCCTTCCAAGGCGGCAAGCAGGCGAGGCGCATCGGTGTCGGTGATGAACACCTGCCCGAACTGCCCGTCGCCCAACATGCGCAAGAGCTGCCGCATGCGCTGCGGGTCGATCTTGTCGAAGATATCGTCCAGCAGCAAGATGGGGCGCAGGCCGGTGTGCTCGCGGGTGAGGCCGAACTGCGCCAGCTTCAGGGCGATGAGGTAGGTCTTCTGCTGGCCCTGCGAGCCGAAGCGCTTCAGCGGGTGGCCGTTGATGGTGAACTCCAGGTCGTCCTTGTGGATGCCCACGGTGGTGTGCTGCGCGCTGCGGTCGCGGTCCCAGGCATCGGCCAGCAGGCGCCGCATCGGGGTTTCCGTAAGGGTGGACCGGTACTCCAGGGCCACCTCTTCGGGGCCGGTGCCGATGGCGTGGTAGCGGGCGTTGAGCAGCGGGGTGAGGCGCTCCATCAGGGCCAGGCGAGCACCGTGCACTGCGGTGGCCAGCTCGGCCAACTGCATGTCCCACGGCTCCAGCGCACCGAGCGATCCCCCGCCCTGCTCGGCGAAGCGCTTCAGCAGGGTGTTGCGCTGCAACAGCACGCGGTTGTAGCGGATCAGATGCTCCAGGTAGCCCTTGTCGAACTGCGCGATCAGCCCGTCGAGGAAGCGGCGGCGCACCTCGCTCCCTCCGCCCACCAGCACGGTGTCGTACGGGGTGATCATCACCACCGGGTAGCGGCCCACGTGGTCGGCCAGGCGCGCGTACTCCTTGCGGTTGCGGCTCATGAGCTTGCGCTGGCCGCGGCGTACGCTGCACAGCACCTCGTCATCGCCGGCCGCCGTGCGGAAGGAGCCCTGCACCATGAACATGTCCGCGCCGTGCAGGATGTTGTGCTGGTCGGTGGGCTCGAAGTAGCTCTTGCCCAGGGCCAGGTAGTGGATGGCGTCCAACAGGTTGGTCTTGCCCACGCCGTTGGGCCCGGTGATGCAGTTCACCTGCGGACCGGGGTCCATGGCCACTTCGGCGTGGTTGCGGAAGTTGAGCAGGCGCAGGCGGGTCAGCTCGAAGGACATGGCGGCGCAAAAGTAACCGGCCCGGGCCCCGGCGTTCGCCTTACGCGCGCACGATCCGTTTCGCCTCGGGGCCGCAGTTGCACACCAGGTCGATCACGCTCATGCGCGGCATGAAGCCGTGCCGGTCGGCGAACACCTGCGCGTAGGGGATCGGCGCGGGCATCTCCGGCGGAAGGGGCTTCTTCGGGTGCAGCCGCAGGCGCAGGTCGGGTCCCGCGCAGCGCTCCACATATTCGTCCCGCACCTCGATCGCCGTGGCCAGCCCCAGCCACTTCAGCCCCAGCCGCAAGGTGGCCAGGTCCAGGTCGATGAGCCGATCGTGCCGCTGCATCAGCACCCCGGCGATGTCGTCCAGGAAATGGACCGTCCATGGCGCCTTGCCGTACGCGCTGCGCACGGCGTGCAAGTGCTGCTGCGGCCAGGTCTCGGCGTAGCTCACGGCCACTTCGCGCATGGGCATCTTGTGGCCGGGGCGGCGCACGATCGGCACCACCAGGTCCTGGCGGCCGTTGGGCCCGGTGATGGCGGTGCGGGTGCGGTGGCTCTGGCGCTCGTAGTGCTCGCCCGCGTCGATGATCACGCGCGGATGGCGGGCCAGCAGGCGGTAGTGCGCCACGCTGCCGAAGTAGAAGGCCGAAAGGACCGGGACCATGGGCGCAAAGGTGCCACGCGCCCTTCAGCCGTGGCGCAGCCGTTGCCACGCCATGGGCAGCGCGGCGATCAGGTCCGTGGCGGTCATGCCGTCCATGCCCGTACGCTCCGCGGCCAGGTCGCCGGCCAGCCCGTGCAGCCACGCGCCCAGGCGCGCCGCATGCCCCGGGGCCATGCCCTGGGCCAGAAGCCCGGCCACCAGCCCGGTGAGCACGTCGCCGCTGCCGCCCTTGGCCATGCCGGGGTTGCCCGTGGCGTTGAAGGTGACCTGCCCATCGGTGCCGACCACGGCGGTGAAGGCGCCTTTGAGCACGATGGTGGCCCCGTGCCGCACGGCCATTTCGCGGGCGCGCTGCAACCGCTCGTGGCCGCTGGCCGCCGGTGCCCCGTACAGCCGATCGAACTCCTTGGGGTGCGGGGTGAGCACCGTGCCCGCGGGCAGGAAGCCCAGCCAGGTGCGGTGCTCCGCGATGATGTTGAGGGCATCGGCATCGATCGTCAGCGGGCCGGGCGGGTCCTGCAGCAGCCGCTTCACCACTTGGGCGCTTTCCGCCTGCGTGCCCATGCCCGGGCCGATCCCCACGGCCGTCCAGGCGCCCGGCGGCAGGTCGGTGATGTGGTCCGCGGTGCCGGAAAGCGTACACATCGCCTCGGGGCATGTGCTCTGCATGATGCCCAGCGAACGATGCGGCACGTGCGCGGTGACCAGCCCCGCCCCGCTGCGCAAGGCCGCCTGCACGGCCAGCACGGCGGCCCCGGTGCGCCCGGTGGCGCCCGCCACGACCAGCGCATGGCCGAAATGGCCCTTGTGCGCGAACGGGGGCCGGGCACGGAGCAGCGTGCGCATGTCGGCCTCCTGCAACACGTGGTACGGGGTGCGCTGCTGCGCGATGAACTCCGAGTCCAGCCCGATGGGCAGCACCTCCCAATGGCCGGTGCATGCGGCGTTCTCCGGTAACAACAGCGCCAGCTTGGGCACCTCGAAGGTGAGGGTCCACGTGGCGGGCATGATGTCGCCCGGGCCGGCACCGGTGTTGTCGTCCGCGGCCATTCCGCTGGGCATGTCCACCGCGATCACCGGCCGGTCCGCATCGCGCACCGCATCAATGGCCCCGCGCACCGCATCATTTCCGCCGCGCCCCGGCCCGCCGGACAGAGCGGCCCCACCGATGCCCAGGATCGCATCGATCACCAGTTCGTTCGGCCCGATGGCCAGCGCCGCACCACCGCTGTACTCTTCCGTCGGCACCGGCATGGCCTTCAGCCGTTCCCAGTTGGCGGCATGCTCGGGGGAAGGGGTGTCGCGGTGGCGCACGCGCACCACGCGCACGGGGATGCCCGCCGCGTGCAGCAACCGCGCGATCACCAGCCCGTCACCACCATTGCCACCCATGCCGGCCAGCACCACGAAGGCCGGGCCGTCCACGGGGCCGAGGTCGCCGGCCCGGTACCGCTCCATGATCCGCGCGGCGCACCGGCCCGCCGCCCGCTCCATCAATTCCAACGCGGCGATGCCCTGCACCGCGATGGTGTGCGCATCGGCCGCGCGCACCTGTTCCGGGGAAAGCACGGGTACCATGCCGCAAAGGAACGCGGTGCGGCCCCCGCTTGGTAGCTTCGCCGGACCATTGGCCCCCATCGACCATGATCACCACGGAACGCCCGCTGTCGGAAGTGATGGCCGTGCTGCGCGAACGCGGCTACGACAAGGACTTCAACCTGCTGGAGGAGAACCTCTCGTACACCAAGGGCGCCCGCCGGTGGACCTGGCCGACATCGTGATCGACAAGACCTACCGCTTCAGCAGCGGCAACGACCCCGACGATGAGGCGATCCTCTACGCCATGCGCAACGTGAAGGACGGTGCGAAGGGCGTGTTCGTGAACGGCTACGGGATCTACTCCGACCCCGGCGCCGACCGCGTGATCGCGCGGATCGCGGTGGAGGAGGACGACGCGGACGACTGGTGCGCCGCCCGCCGTTGAGCCCTATTCCTCGGGCGGCTCCGTGGGGCGGCGGCGCCCCTTGGCCTCGGTGGTGTGCGCGCTGCCCCGGTTGGGCTGCTCGCTCGCCGGGTACTGGTGCCGTTTGCGCTCCGGCTGCGAGCCCGGCCGGTCATGGCTCTTGCCCGCCCGCCGGGTGACGCCCGGATGCAGCTCGTTCGGCGAACCCTGCACCGCATGCACCTGTGCCCGCGGCTCGGCACCCCTGTGGTCGATCGCCGGCGCGTGCACGTCCCGCCCCGCTTCGATGGCATCGGGCCAGGCGGCACCGGGCACGCCGCGCTCGGGCGCCATCTTCCCGGCGGTCGGTGTCTTTTTCGCAGTGGACCTGCGGGCCGAATTTCGCCCGACCGATGTCTTCTTCGCGGCCGCCGTCTTCTTCGCAGCGGACTTGCGGGCCGTGGCTTTATTCACGGTCTTCTCCGCTTGCTTTTCGGCCTGCGCCGCCTTCTTGGCCGCTTGGGCCGGTGTGGGCTTGCCCGCCGACTTGCGTGCCGCCGCCTTGCGGGCCGTGTTGCGCGTGGCCGGCTTCCGGGGCACGATCGCCTTGCCTTTCTGTTGCTTCGCCATGGTGGTCCGATGTGGGGTCGATGGTTCGGCACCACGCCCGCTGATCGCGTGCCGTGGCCGCCGCTATACGGCGGATGCGCACAACACCGCGCCGATCACGTCTTCCCCCGCATACCGGCATTCCGCACGGCACCGCCCCACCGGCGCGCAGGCCCCGATCCGGGCAATGCGCTCCCCGGTCCACGGCCCGTCAATGGCCGGGCAACTCTTGCCGCAGGAACTGCACGGTGAGTTCCTGCGTGATCGCCGGTGCCTCCCGGTGCGGGCTGTGGGCCGCGCCGGGGACCATGTACGTCCGCGCACGATCGCCCACGGCCGCCACGATCGCGTCCACCTGCGCCCCGGTGCCGTACGCATCGTCCACACCCTGCAGCACGAGCACGGGGCAACGGATCGCCGCGACCTCCCGCGTGATGTCCCAGTCGCGGAAGAAGGGCGCCTGCCAGGTCTCCGTCCACGCGCGGAAGAGCGCATCGGTGCGGTCGCCGTGGTGCTTCGTCAATCGCTCGCGCAGGTCGGTGGTGGCGTACTGCCTTTCGGCCGCGCGGATGCCGTTCAAGGTGACATCCTCCACGAACACGTGCGCGCCTTCGGTGATCACGGCACTGATGCGCTCCGGGTGCATCGCGGCGGCCAGCAGGGCGATGGTGCCGCCGTCGCTGTGGCCGAAGAGGACGGCCTCCGTGATGGCTTCGGTCTCCAGCAGCGCGTTCAACACATTGGCCTCGCGGTGCATGTAACGCACATCACGCGGCCCCCGGCCGAAGTGGTCCGACCGGCCGTAGCCCTGGCGGTCGTACACCAGCACATCGCAGCCCACGGCCCGGCCCAATTCCGCCGGGAAGTCGCGCCACGTGGTGATGCACCCCAACGAATCGTGCAGGAAGACCATGGTCCGGGCCGCCGGGCGCTCACCCACCCGATGCCGTTCCACGGCGAGATGGGCACCCGCCACTTCCACCGTTCGCATGTGCGTACCAAGTCCCATGGGCGGCGAAGATCGCCATCCGCGACCACGGCCACCGCCCCCCTCAACGCAACGGACCGCTTCCCTCGGAAGCGGCCCGTGCAGCATGATGGGGTGTGCCGTTACAGCTTCTTGATCTGCTTCTCGGTGTACCACTTCTTGCCCCAGGGCTTGTTGTCGAACTCCACCTCGTACTTGTTCTCGCCCACGTACACGATCCGGCCGGCCGCCGGCAGCATGCCGTACTCCACTTCCACGCGGTCGCCCACTTGGAACTTCCCGGTGTTCGCCGGGGCGTCATCGGCCGGGGCGGAGGCCGAATAGCCGCGGATGCGGTCACGGCCCACCCACTCGTTCCAGGTCTCGCTCCAGCCGTCGTAGGTGATGAAGAACCGGTCGCCCTCGGCCTGGAGGATCTTGCCGGGGTACCAGGTGCCGCTGTGCTCGATCTCCACGGCATCATTGGCTTTCTGCGCCTGGGCCGCCGGTGCGGCGAAGAGGACGCATGCGAAGAGGAGGGAGAATGTCTTCATTGGTCGAGGTGTGTTTGGTGGTCGGCCCCACGGGCAATATCGTGCCAAAATACACCGGCAACGCCACGGGCACCCGGTCGCTTGGCCGTAATTTCGGGCCATGCGCCCGATCGCCGCCGCTCTGTTCCTGCTTCCTTGCGCATGGGCGTACGCCCAGACCTGGACGCCCCTGCCCGACTTCCCCGGTACCGCGCGCGACGATGCGGCATCGTTCGCGATCGGCACGGACATCTACGTGGGCACCGGCATGGAGACGGGCTGGGGGCTCACCACGGACTGGTGGCGCTACCGGGATGCCACCGGTGAATGGGAGCAGGTGAACCGCCTGCCGGCGGTGCCCCGGCAGTACGCGGCCGGGTTCAGCGTGGGCGGCACGGGTTATCTCTTCGGCGGGTACGATGGCACGGACTTCCTGAACGAGCTTTGGGCGTACGACCCGGACATGGACGTGTGGCTGCCCCGCGCACCGCTGCCCGCACCCGGGCGCCGGGCCTGCGCGGCCTTCGCCTTCGGGGCGTACGGCTACATCGCCACCGGGCTGCTCCCCGGCGATGCGCCCACCGACGAGTGCTGGCGCTACGACCCCGCCACCGACACCTGGCAGGCCATGGCCCCGGTGCCCGGCCCGCCCCGCCAACGCGCCGCCGCCTTCGTGGCCACGCTCCCGGTGGTGGCCGGCGGTTCTGCCACGGACGACACGGCCTACGCCGATGGCCACGCCTACGACCCGGGCACGGACACCTGGTCGCCGATCGCCCCGCTGCCCGCACCCCGCTTCTGGCACCGCGCCGCCGCCGGCCACCTGGTGGGCGGCTCTTCGTCTTACGCCACGGAGCACGCCGACACCTGGCGCCATGACCCCGTCGCCGACCAATGGACCGCCGTGGCGCCGTTCGCCGGGGGCGCCCGGCGCGGTGGCGTGGCGCAGTGGGCGGACCACGGTGAGGGCGGCGTGCTTTACCACGGCCTGGGCTTCGGCAATGGGCAACGGCACAAGGACTGGTGGATGCTGCGGACACCGGTGGGCGTCAGCGAGACGGATGCGCCCCGCCTGCGCCTGCGTCCCAACCCCGCCGCCGACCTCCTGCACGTGGACGGCGCCGGCCATTCCGGGGAGGTCCCGTACCAGGTGCTGGACATGCTGGGCCGGCGCGTGCGGTGGGGCACCTTGGGCGCGGAACGCACCATCGCGCTCACGGGCCTCGCGCCCGGCCCCTTCGTTCTGGTGCTGGGCGGCGGCGCGGCCCCGCTCCGGGTCCCGTTCATCAAGGAATGAACACGGCGCCAGCGGACATGCGTTCCGGCGACCCCGACCTGGCAAGCCATGCCGAACGCCATGCCGGCCCGCCCCCCGGACCGGCCCGTGTACCGGCACCACGGGCTCCGGCAGGCGCCGTGCCATGGCCCACGCGCCCTACCTTGGCACGACCATGATCGACCTGCGCAGCGACACCGTGACCAAGCCCACCGCCGGCATGCGCGAGGCCATGCTCCGCGCCGAAGTGGGCGACGACGTGTTCGGCGAGGACCCCGCGGTGAACGCCCTGGAAGCACGCATGGCCGCCCTCTTCGGGCACGAGGCCGCCCTGTTCTGCGCCAGCGGCACCATGACCAACCAGATCGCCGTGCATGTGCATACGCGCCCCGGCGACGAGGTGATCGGCGACGAGGGCATGCACATCTACCGCTACGAGGGCGGTGGCCTGATGGCCAACAGCGGCTGCAGCGTGAAGCTGCTGCACGGCGACCGCGGCCGCTTCACCGCCGACCAGGTGGCCGAGGCCATCAACGACCCGGAGAACCCGCACCTGCCCCGCACCCGCTTGGTGAACGTGGAGAACACCGCCAACCGCGGCGGCGGCAGCATCTGGGACATCGAAGCGGTGGCCCTCATCCGTTCGGTGTGCGACACGCACGGGCTGGGGCTGCACATGGACGGCGCCCGGATCTTCAATGCCATGGCCGCCGATGGCACCTCGCCCGCGCAATGGGGCCGGCTGTTCCATTCCATTTCCATCTGCCTCAGCAAG
>JAVFAQ010000112.1:0-9254 GCA_034002325.1 Flavobacteriales bacterium
ATTAATAGGGGGCTAGACCACTTCGGTCGCCTCCTGCTGAGGCAAACGTATCACCACCAGTGACTACATTCACCACGGCCAAACGACGTTGTCCGATTAATAGGGGGCTAGACCAACTGCTTGACTACTGACTGCTGACTGCTTGACTACTGACTACTGACTGCTTGACTACTGACTGCTGACTGCTTGACTACTGACTGCTGACTGCTTGACTACTGACTGCTGACTGCTTGACTGCTGACTGCTGACTGCTTGACTACTGACTGCTGACTGCTTGACTACTGACTGCTTGACTGCTGACTGCTTGACTACTGACTACTTAACTGCTGACTACTATGGCTTGATCTTGCGGATGACCCTCGTCGGATCCAGCTTCTCCAGCGCGAAGATGAAACGGATCCGGTCGCCCATGTCGCGTCCAAGGAACTTCTCCTCGTCGGCGATGCGTTCGCTCACCAGCAGCGGGAACCAGATCTCCAGCACATCGCGCATCGCGATCACCCCGATGCCCGCCTCGAAGTAGTTCGCGGCGCCGGTGGTGCGGCCCGCAGGCGTGATGGTCGTGATCGGCACGCGGCCCATGCTGCCGAACAGCGCGATGGGCAAGGGGATGGGCAGGTCCAGTTCGGCGTTGATCGCCACGATCCACGAATCGCTGCCGCCCTGCACGAAAGGCGTCTTGAACGCGCCCTGCTGCTTGTTGAACTGGCGGCCGGGAAGGCGGTCCGTGGCGCCGCGTTCGAAATAGGCATGGTCGAACAGCATGTCCTCCGGTCCCCAGCTCAGGCCCCAGGCGTGCATGCCGTTGGTGAGCTGGTCGTTGTCCTTGTGGAAGAAGGTGCCGAAGAAGCCGCGCAGCCGCAGCTGGTCGTTGCGCTTGTTGAAGGTGAGGCCCTGCTCCACTTCCAACGCGCCCCGCACGAACTCCTCGCCGATCGTGACCACGGGGCGGATGAAGGACGGATGCAACTTGCGGCGGTCCGCAGCGGTGTAGTGGAGCTCGCCGTAGGTGCGCTCGGCGGAATGCCGGGTCGATGGCCCCTCGGGCGGGTCGGCCACCGCCTGCTGCACGAGATGCACCGCGCGCAGGCCGAAACGGTGCTGCCACGGTTTGGCCAACGGACGCCGAAGGTCGAAGTCGATGGAGGGCGACACCTTGCCGTACCAGGCGTTGGCGTGGTGGTCGTGGAAGGTGGACGCGCTGCGGGCGTTCAAGCCGAGGTGGATGTTGCGGAAGGGGCCGCCCCGCAACCGGTCGAAATGGTGTTCGATGCGTGCCGCGCCGCCGAGGCGCTCGCTGCCCAGGGCGTACAGCGGCGCCACCACCCATTCCGTGCGCTGGCTGGGGAAGGTGGTGTTGGTCAGCCCCAGGCCCAGCTGGAGGCCGTCGTGCCCGTTCCATGCGGCGATCGGCGTCCAGTACACGCTGCGGCGGTCGTCGCGCTCCACGCCGAAGAGGAACTTCGCCTGCGGCTTGGCCCAACGGCGGAAGAGACCATGGCCGCGCACCGCGTTGTTGCGGCGGTCGATGTCGAGCGTGCGGCCCTCGGCATCGATGCGCACCCGGTCGGCATCGGGCCATGGCAGGGCCACCGTGCCGCGTCCGTTGTCCGTCCGGACCCACGTGGTGCCCAAGGCGGCGCTGTCCTTCCACGCGCTGATGGGGAAGTGGGCGCCGTCCATGGCGGTGCTGCGGTAGGTGAGCCGATCGCCGCGCAGCTTCACCGCACGCACGTCCACCTTGTGGTCCGTGGCCACCAGTTCATCGAAGAGCCAGCCCAGGTCCATGGCCAGCTCACGTTCCATCACCCGGCGGAAGTCGTCCGGGCCGGGGTGGCGGTACTGCCATTCCTCGAAGTAGGCGCGCATCGCCCGGTCCATGCGTTGGCTCCCCACCATGGCGTGCAACTGGTCCAGCACCAGCGCGCTCTTGCCGTACACCATCGCGCCGTAGTTCATCTGCGTGAACGCCTCGGAACGGCCGTTGAGCGCTTGGTCCAGGTTGCGGCGGGCGTTCATGCGGTACATGGCCTCGTACTGGAAGTGGTGCGGGTCGGCGACGTGGGCGAGCATATTGCGCAGGCCCGGTACGCCCGTGACCATGCTCGCGCCCGGGTACCGCTCGCGCATGTAGCGTAGCTCGTGGAAACTGTTGAGCCCTTCGTCCAGCCAGGGGTGGTCGCGCTCGTTGCTGGCCAGCATGCCTTGGAACCAATTGTGCCCCACCTCGTGGGCGATCACCTGGTCCAGCGCCAGGTCGCTGCCCATGTTGCCGATCACGGTGATCATGGGGTACTCCATTCCGCCGCCGGCGCTGATGGTGCCGTCCACCGCGGTGCAGGCCTCGTAGCGGTACTCGCCCGCCCACTCGCTGTACAGGCGAACGCTCTCGTTGATGGCATCGATGGCCACGCGGTCCCATGCGGCCGCATTGGCGGGGGTGAAGAGCGCCCACGTGGTGACGGTATTGAAGATGGACCGCAGCTTCAGCTCGCCCTTGCGCACGATGAAGCGCTTGTCGGCGAACCAGGCGAAGTCATGCACGCGGTCCTGCACGAACCGCAGTGTCTTCATGCCGGTTGCCGAAGGGGGGAAGGCGTTGCTGGTGGAGGCCGGCAGCGGCAGTGCGGCCAGGGAGTCCATCCATGCCCGTTCACTTTCGTTCTGCAACAGGCCGGTGGCGCCCACCACGTAGTTCGCCGGCAGGGTGATGGACACGTCGTACTCCCCGAATTCATTGTAGAACTCGCCGTTGGAGAGGTAGGGCATGAAGTGCCACCCGTCCTTGTCGTACACCGCGGGCTTGGGGTACCACTGGGTGATCGCGTATGCCTGGCCGGTGTGGCCCAGGCGGGAGAATTTGCCATCGGGCACTTTCACGCGGAAGGGCGTGGCGATGGTGATCGTCTCGCCGGGGCGCAGGGGTTTGTCCAGCTTGATCCAGGCGATGTCGGCATGCACCGGATGCGGGCCCCAGGCATGGCCACGCCGGCGTTGCTCACCGGGCGCCACGGTTTCCATGGTGTGGAAGTCCAGGCTGTCGGTGTGGCCGCGTTCCTCGGGCCGGGCGAAATAGAGGTCGAGGTCGCCGTTGTCCGTGAGCTGGCGGCACAGGGCGCTGGTGCGGTCGCGGTAGGCGTTGGCCCACAGATGCACCCAGATGGTGTCGAGCGTGACGGGGGCGTGGTTGTGGTAGGTGAAGGCGGCGTGGCCGTGCAGCGTGTGGGCCGTGTCGTCCAGCCGCACGTCGATCGCATGGTCCACGCGCTGCTGCCAATACGCCTGGGCGAGCATTTCGCCCCCGGCCAGCAACGCCAGCGCAAGAAGCGGAAGCCGGCGGGTGCGGGCGGTCATCGTGCGGATGTTGTCCCCGGTGCGGCCATGCGCGCGGTCAAAGCAGCTCGTCCAATTTGGCGGCCAGCTCATGCGCCCGCACGCCCTTGGCCACGATCTTGCCCTCGCGGTCCACCAACACGCCGTGCGGGATGCTGCTCACGGCGTATTCCAAGGCGGCGGCGTTCTGCCAGTAGCGCAGGTCGCTCACGTGCTTCCACGGCAGGCCGTCGTCCGCGATCGCGGTGGTCCAGGCGCCCTTGTCGCGGTCCAGCGAAACGCCCAGGATCTCGAAGCCGCGGCCCTTGTACTGGGCGTAGACCTCCTTGAGCCGGGGGTTCTCGATGCGGCACGGGCGGCACCAGCTGGCCCAGAAGTCGATCAGCACCACCTTGCCGCGCAGCTGGCTCAGGGCGAACTGCCCGCCGTCGGGGGTGGCCTGCTTGATCTCCGGCGCGGGGGACCCGGGGGGCGCCACCATGCTCAGGCGGCGCAGCTCCTCCTCCTGCAGGCGCCGGGCGATCTCCTGCTGCTCGATGCGGTCCACCTGGCTCTTGAACTTGGTGTAGAAACCGGAGCGCGGCATGGTGGCGTGCAGCGCATCGCGCACCTGCTTGTAGAGCGCGGTGTCGTCCTCGATGGGCAGCCGGCTCACCGCGCTCAATGCCACCGGCGCGCCGGGGTCGGCCGTGGCGGTGCGCTTGCACAGGTCGTGGTATTCGGCGTTCAGCGCGTTGAGCTCGGCGAGCAGGGCCGGGTCGCCGGGTCGTTCCTGCATCGCCTGCCTGATCCGCTCCCGCTGCTCCTCGAAGGCGATGGTGGCCTGCTGGAAGCGGAAGAAGCCTTCGGTATGGGCCGGGCCCTGCACCGATGTCGCCGCATGCAGCGGATGGGCGGGCGCCTGCACCGTGACGTGGCTGGTGCTGTCCACGGCGAGGACCAGGTCGGACCCCTCGCCGAAGGTGATCCGGTAGTAGTCCATGGGCAAGGCGTGCAGGCTGAGCCGGCCCGCCCCGCCGGCGGAGAGCGTCGTGGAATCGATCCGCACGGGGCTGCGGCCCGAGATGCTCTCGAGGTAGAGGGTGCGGCCGCCGCCGTCGGCGATCTCCACCGTGAGCGTGCCGCTGTCCCCGCCGCTCGTGCAGGCCGCCATCAGCAGGCAGCACGCCCACAACAGGGGTTGGTGTTCCATGGGATGTCTCATCGTTCCGGGATCGTTTTCAGTTCTCCAACAGTTGACGCACCACCTCGTTGGCACGCTTGGGATCGGCCTTGCCCTTGGTGCCCTTCATCACTTCGCCCATGAACAGCCCCAGCAGGCCCTTGTTGCCTTTGCGGTAGGCCTCCACCTTGTCCGGGTAGCGGGCCATCACCGCGCGCACGATCCCTTCGATCACATCCTCCTTCGTGTCCTGCAACAGGTCGTGCTGGGTGGCGAGGTCCATGGGCGTGGCGGCGGTGTGCTCCAGCATCAGCGGGAACAGCTTCCGGCTGGCGGTGCTGTGGCTCACTTGGCCGCCATCGATCATGCCGATCAATGCGGCGAGGCGTTCCGCGGCGATGGGGAACTGCTCCATGGTGAGGCCGCGCTCGTTCACCCAGCTGCGCACGTCGCCCATCACCCAGTTGGCCGCTCCCTTGTAGTTGTTCGTGTTCGCGATCACGCCTTCGTAGTACAGCGCGGTGGCCTTGTCGTCGGTGATGATGTGCGCGTCGTAGTCGCTCAGGCCGAGCTTCTCCGTGTACTTCGTGCGCAGCTCGCGGGGCAACGGCGGCATCTCGCGGCGGATGGCCTCCTTCATCGCCTCGCTCACGGTCACGGGCTGCAGGTCCGGCTCGGGGAAGTAGCGGTAGTCGTGCGCCAGTTCCTTGCTGCGCAGGCCGATGGTGATGCCCTTGGCGGCATCGAAGGTGCGCGTCTCCATGTGGATGGTCCCGCCCGCTTCCAGCACCTCGCTCTGGCGTTGTGCCTCGTACTCGATGGCCCGTTGCACGTTGCGGAAGCTGTTCATGTTCTTCACTTCGCAGCGCGTGCCGAACTCCTTGCTGCCCTTGGGCCTGATGCTGATGTTGGCATCGCACCGCAGGCTGCCCTCCTCCATGTTGCCGTCGCAGATGTCCAGGTAGCGCACCAGCCGGCGGATCTCGGTGAGGTAGTCGTAGGCCTCCTCGCCGCTGCGGATGTCCGGTTCGCTCACGATCTCGATCAGCGGCACACCGGCCCGGTTCAGGTCCACCAGGGTGTGGAAGGGGTCCACGTCGTGGATGCTCTTGCCGGCGTCCTCCTCCATGTGGATGCGGGTGATGCCGATGCGCAGGTCCGCGCCGTCCGCATCGCGGGTGTTGGGGACCATCACATGCCCCCCCGTGCAGATCGGCGTCTTGTCCTGGGTGATCTGGTAGCCCTTGGGCAGGTCGGGGTAGAAGTAGTTCTTGCGGGCGTAGTGCATCCACGGGGTGATGGTGCAATCGGTGGCCAGGCCCATGCGCACGGCCAGTTCGATCACCTTCTTGTTGGCCACCGGCAGCGTGCCCGGCAGGCCCAGGGTCACCGCACTGATGTTGGTGTTGGGGTGGTCGCCGTAGGCATTGGGGTCGCTGCTGTAAGCCTTGGTGGCGGTGATCAGCTGGGCATGCACCTCCAGGCCCACCACCAATTCCCATCGTTCGCTCCAGTGGGCGGCCATCAGTTCGCGGCGATCAGTTCGGTGAAGATGCGCGTGAGCTTCGGCGCGGCGGCGGTGGCCACGTTCTGCACCATGGTGTGGGTGGTCTTTTCGATGCGGCCCTCCACGCCCATGTCGGTGATCACGCTCATGCCGAAGCAGGGGATGCCCGCATGGCGCGCGGCGATCACCTCGGGCACGGTGCTCATGCCCACCACGTCGCCGCCGATGATGCGCACGTACTTGTACTCGGCCGGGGTCTCCAGCGTGGGACCGGTCAGGCCCACGTACACGCCCTCGCGCACGGTGATGCCGTTCTGCTCGGCGATGGCCTTGGCCTGCGCGATCATGCCGCGGTCGTACGCCTCGCTCATGTCGGGGAAGCGCGGCCCGAGTGCATCGTGGTTCTTCCCGATCAGCGGGTTGGGGAAGAGGTTGATGTGGTCGTTGATGATCAGCAGGTCGCCCACCTCATGCGCGGGGTTCACGCCGCCGCAGGCATTGCTCACCAGCAGCCGCTTGATGCCCAGCAGCTTCATGACGCGCACGGGCAGCACCACTTCGTCCATGGTCCACCCCTCGTAGAAGTGGAAGCGGCCCTGCATCACCACCACGGGCTTGCCGCCCAGGGTGCCGAAGAGCAGTTTGCCGGGATGGCCCTCCACGGTGCTCACGGGGAACTCCGGGATGTCCTTGTAGGCGATGGCGTGGGCGATGTGGATGGCGTCGGCCAGGCCGCTGAGGCCGCTGCCCAGGATCACGCCGCTCTCAGGGGTGAAGCCGTTGGTGGCCTTCTTCAGATGGTCGGCGATGCGCTTGATGCGGTCCAGCATGATGGCGGATGAGGTCGGCGAAACGTTCGGGTTCGTTCAGTATCACGGCCCGCATGCCGATCACGGCCAACGGAAGCCCGTCGATCGCACTGCCGGCGATGACGGACCGGAGCCTTGCGGCGTCTTTTTCCGTGGTGATCAGGGTTTTCGGGCCGGGCGCGAATTTATGGAACCGCCGGGCCAGCCCTTGCAGGTCGTTCGGGGTGAAGGGGCGGTGGTCCGCGAATGCGATGTGTTCCACGTGGGCGAAGCGTTCGCGCAGGTGGGTCGCCAAGGGAGCGGGATCGGCGATGCCGGTGAAGAGGAGTATGGCGGTGGCGTCATTTTCATCCCGGGTGCCCGTGGGGGCGACCCGATGGGTCGCAGGTGCGGTGCCCCCGTCAATGGGCCGTGGTTCCCCGTATTCGATCCCTGCGAAGAACAGCGCCTGCCCGGGCCGCAGCCCCAGCCGTTCCCGCCACCGCTGCTGTTCCGCCGCCGCGGGCAGCGCCGCGCATTTCGTCACCACCACCACCTGTGCCGCTTTCGCCCGCGAACGCAGATCGCGCAGCGTGCCCGCCGGTACCAGCGCATCATCGCAATAGGGCCGCTGCCATGTGGTCAGCAGAATGTTCAGGCCCGCGTCCAACCGCCGGTGTTGCAGGGCATCGTCCAGTACCACGGCCTTCACTTCCGGCACCGCCTGTTGGATGTGCGCGATGGCCTTCACCCGGTCCGCGCCCACGAACACGCGCACCCCGGGGAGGTTGTGCTTCACCTGAAGGGGTTCATCGCCGCTGCGGTCGGCCGTGTCGTCGGGCGTCACCTCGTGGATGGTGCGGGTGCGGCGGCCGTACCCCCGGCTCAGGGTGGCCACGGGCCCGGTGCCTTCCAATGTGCGCAACACCAGTTCCATCATGGGCGTCTTCCCCGTGCCGCCCAGCGCGAGGTTGCCGATGGCGATGGTGGGCACCGGCGGCCGCGTGCTCTTGAGGATGCCCGCATCGTACAGGGCATGCCGCAGGTGCAGCACCCCGCCGTACAGAGCGGTGAAGGGGGCGAGCAGGATCCGGCGCAGGAGCATGGCACAGGGCGTGGACAGGCGCTCAAAGATGCGGGAGATCCGGGGGTGGGGGCGGGGATCATGCACCAACTCCACCGCATTGACCTTGACCAGCCATGGTGCCCGGTGGTATTATACCAAGAGGTACAATTTCAATAGACCGGGAGGAACAACGGTTCCGCCGCCCTCCGCACCGCCCCTCGCCATTCTCTCCCCACCTTTACGCCCATGCGCATCCGGGACATCATCACCGCCCTCGAGGATTGGGCGCCACGCTCCCTCCAGGAGGATTACGACAACAGCGGCCTGCAAGTGGGCGACCCGCAGGCGGAGGTCGGCTCGGCATTGGTCTGTTTGGATTGCACCGAGGCCGTGGTGGAGGAGGCCGCACGCCATGGCTGCGGCCTCATCGTCAGCCACCACCCGGTGATCTTCCGCGGGCTGAAGAGCCTTGCGGGCGATGGGTATGTGCAACGGACCGTCCGCGCGGCCATCAAGCATGGTATCGCGCTGTACGCCATCCACACCAACTTGGACAACGTGGACACGGGCGTGAACGCCGAGATCGCGGCGCGCATCGGACTGAAGGACCTCCACGTGCTGGCGCCCAAGGCCGGGCAATTGCGCAAGTTGGTGGTGTTCGTGCCGAAGGACCATGCCGAGGTCGTGCGTGCCGCGATGTTCCATGCCGGTGCTGGCCGCATCGGGGGATATGACGAGTGCAGCTTCAACGCCGAAGGCCACGGCACTTTCCGCCCCGGTGAAGGCACCGACCCATACGTCGGTAAGCAAGGCGAACGGCACACCGGGCCGGAGGTACGCATCGAGGTGATCCTGCCCACCACCGTGGAGCGGGCGGTGGTCTCGGCCATGATCGCCGCCCACCCCTATGAGGAGGTGGCCTATGACCTGATCCCCTTGGCCAATATGCATCCGGGCATCGGCGCGGGCATGGTGGGCGAACTGGCAAAGCCACTGGACGAGACGACCTTCCTGGCCATGGTCAAGGCCGCCTTCGGGCTGAAGGTGGTCCGCCATACGGCCCTGACCGGCCGGCCGGTACGAACTGTGGCTTTGTGCGGCGGGTCAGGGGCCTTCCTCATCGGCCGGGCCAAGGCCGCCGGGGCCGATGCCTACCTCACCGGTGATGTGAAGTACCACGAGTTCTTCGACGCCGACGGCCGCCTGCTGCTGGCCGACATCGGCCACTATGGCAGCGAGCAGTTCACCATGCACCTGATCCAGCGTCGGTTGGGGGAAGTTTTGCCTACCTTTGCCGTCCGTTTGACGGAAACCGTCACGGATCCCATACATCAAATATGACATGGCAAAGAGCGAGGTGAAGGCTCCGGCCAAGGCCGCGAAGGCCGCCAAATCGGC
>JAVFAQ010000113.1:0-9206 GCA_034002325.1 Flavobacteriales bacterium
GGTGGGCTGGCTTCAGTGGTTTCGGGCCGGCGGGGAGGCCTTCCGGATCGAATGGTTCGTGATGGCCCAGACCGGCGCCTACGCGGTGACCCTGCTGGTGGCCCTGGGCATGGCCCTGCGGCTGAGCGGCCGCGTGCGGGTGCGCTGGCGGCCGGCCTTCAGCTTCATGGTCATCCGCCAAAGCCTGCCCTACGCGCTGCTGATCCTGCTGATGAGCTTCTATTACCGGGCGGACATGCTGATGCTGGAGCGCCTGCTGCCCGATGGCGCCGTGCAGGCCGGGATCTACGCCCAGGGCTTCCGCTTCTTCGAGGCCTTCAACATGCTGGGCTACCTGCTGGCGGCCTTGCTGCTGCCCCTCTTCAGCCGCATGCTGCGCGAGCGGGACGATGTGGCCCCGCTGGCGCTGCTGGCCTTCCGCCTGGTGCTGGCGGGCGCGGTGGCCGTGGCGGTCTTCGCCAGCCTGCGGGCCCATGCCGTGATGGAGCTGCGGTACAGCGAGCACACCGACCTGAGCGCGCCGGCCTTCACGGTGCTGATGTGGAGCTTCGTGGCGGTATGCGTCACCTACGTGTTCGGCAGCCTGCTCACCGCGCGGGGCGACCTGCGCCGGCTCAACATCATGGCCGCGGTGGGGGCGGTGGCCAACATCGGCATCAACCTGTACGTGATCCCGCGCTGGCAGGTGCAGGGCGCCGCTTGGGCGGGGCTGGCGGTGCAGGCGGGGACCGCGCTGGCGCAGATGGTGCTGGCGGCGCGGGCGCTGGGCATGCCCCTGCCGGCCAAGGTCCTGCTGCGCGGCCTGGCGCACGCCGCCGGGCTGGGTGCCCTGCTCTTCGGGCTGCACACACTGCACTGGCCCGTGCTCGCCGAGCTGGCCGTGTACGTGCCGGCGGCGGTGGCCCTGGCGTTCATCACGCGCCTGGTCTCCCCGGCCGATCTGCGCCGGGGCGGCGCATGGGTGCGGTAGGCCGGCCCGGGCACGCCCGCCCGCTTCGGGGCCAAGGGTTACTTTTGGCGCCTTCCGCACCACGCATGCCCAGCCGCACGGCCCACGCCCCGCACGACAACAAGGACCTGCTGCCGGTATTGTGGGCCCACCGCCGCACGCTCGGCATCATGCTGGCCATCGGCCTGTTGGGCGGTGCGATCGCGGCCTTCACCATGCAGCCGCTGTTCCGCAGCGAAGTGGTCATGTTCCCGGCCGTCACCAACTCCGTGTCCAAATCCCTGCTGAGCGAGCAGAGCACCGGGCGGGACGATATCCTGGCGTTGGGCGACGAGCAGGACGCGGCCCAGCTGCTGCAGATGCTGCACAGCGACCGCATCCGCGACCGGGTCACGGAGCGGTTCGACCTGTGGACGGTGTACCGGATCGACCCCGACGCGAAGCACCGCCACAGCCGCTTGCGCGATGCCTACGAGAGCCATGTGGAAGCGGAGTACACGCGCTTCAACAGCGTGCGCCTGAGCGTGCTGGACCCCGACCCGCAGCGGGCCGCGGACATGGCCAACTTCATCGCGGACCAGGTGGACAGCGTGTGGAAGGACATGGCCGTGGAGCGGGCGGACAAGGGCCTGCGGATCGTGGAGCGCAAGGTGCACGAGCTGCAACAGAGCATGCGGGCCATGGACGACAGCCTGCGGGAATTGCGCAAGCTGGGCGTGCATGATTACCAGAGCCAGAGCGAGCGCTACAACGAGTACCTCGGTGCGGCCATCGTGAAGGGCGACCAACGGGCCGTCCGCGCGTTCGAGGAGCGGTTCGCGGTGCTGGCCGAGCATGGCGGCGCCTACCTCAACTACCAGGACCTGCTCTTCAACGAAAGCAAGCGCCTGAGCGTGCTGCGCATGAAGCTGGAACAGGCGCAGGCCGACCGCGACAGCGACCTGCCGCACAAGTTCATGGTCAACCGGGCGCAGCCATCGGACAGGGCGGCCCGGCCGGTGAAGTGGCTGGTGGTGCTGGCGGGCGGGCTAGCCGCGCTGCTGGTCGCCCTGCTGGGCATCGGCATCCGCGAGGGCCTGCGCAATCTCCCCCGAACATGAGCAAAGAACCCGACCTCCGTTCGCTTTTCGACCTGCTGGTGGGCCACCGGCGCACCATCGCCGTGGTGGCCGTGATCGCCGCGGTGCTCGCCGCCGTCTTCAGCGGCCCGCAGTTCATCAAGCCCATGTACCGGTCGGTGGCCACCCTGTACCCGGTGAACCTGCACCCGTATTCCGGTGAGACCCCCACCGAGCAGCTGTTGCAGCTCTTCCGCAGCAACAACGTGCGCGACACCCTGGTGGCCCGCTTCAAGCTGGATTCATTGTACGAGGTGGACACCGCGAAGGTGGGCGGCCGCTTCCATCTGTACAAGGAGCTCGACGCCCGCATCTCCGTGAGCAAGACGGTGTACGAGAGCGTCGCGATCGAGGTGCGCGACGAGGACCCCGTGCGTGCGCGCGACATGGCCACGACCATGATGCAGGAGGTGAACGACCTGGCCCTGCAACTGCACCGCAAGCGGGCCCGCGAGGTGATGGTGATCACCGGTTCGGCCCTGGCCGAGGAGCGCACGAAACTGGACTCGATCAACGCGCGACTCGATACGTTGCGCCGAAGCTCGGGGCTGCTCTCCTACGACAACCAGGTGCGCGAGCTCACGCGCGGCGCCATGCAGATGATCGCCGCCGGCACACCGAAGCAGCGGTTCGACGAGGTGCGGGCCATGTTGCATGAAATGGAGCAGAAGGGCGGGGAGTTCCGCAAGCTCAGCGAACTCAGCGAGCTGCGCCTGGCATCGTACAGCGCGTTGCTGGACGCCCATGAAAGGGCCCGGGTGGACGCCACCAAGTTGCTCACCTTCATGGACGTGGTGGTACACCCGGAGGCCGATGACAAGAAGGTCTCGCCGGTGCGCTGGCTCATCGTGGTGCTGTCCGTTTGTGCCGCCGTGTTCCTCACGACCCTGCTGCTGGCGGTCCGCAGGCCCCGGCGATGAACGATGGCCAAGGCCGCCCATAACGGAGCGATCGTGCTGGCCGGCGCGGCGTTCGTGGTGGCCAACGTGGCCCTCATGGCCCACGGCCATTACTGGCTGAACCTGCTTCCGGCCGCCCTGCTGCTGGCCTGGGCCCTGTTCATGGCGCCGCGGCACCTGCTGCTCTTCATCGCCTTCGCCACGCCGCTTTCCATCAACCTGGAGGAACTGGAGATCGGCGGGCTGGGCATCAGCCTGCCCACCGAACCGCTGATGGCCGCCATGTCCGTCCTCTTCCTGCTGCGCGTGCTCATGGGCGGCGACGTGGTGGACCGGCGCTTCATGCGGCACCCCGTCACGGTCATCATCCTGCTGCAGCTCGCCTGGATGGCCTTCACCGTGCTCACCTCCAGCATGCCCTTGGTGTCCATCAAGGCGCTGGTGGCCCGCCTGTGGTTCGTGACCACCGCCTACTTCGTGGCCTCGCGCTGCCTGGACAGCCCCGTCTGGCGAGCGCGTTTCATGCACGCCTTCATCGCCGGCCTGGTGGTGGTGGTGGGCTATACCCTGGTGCGGCACGCGGGGTACGATTTCGCGCATGACCCCGGCCACTGGGTGATGGAACCCTTCTTCAAGGACCACACGGGCTACGGGGCGGTGCTGGCCCTGGTGCTGCCCTTCGCCGGGGCGGCCGTGATCATGCCCGGGCGCGGCACCGGCTACCGGGCCGTCATGGTGGCGGTGCTGGCGGTGCTGGTCACGGGCCTGGTGTTCTCCTACACGCGCGCGGCCTGGGTGAGCCTGATCGGGGCCGGCGGCATGCTGCTGGTGATGCGGCTGCGGGTGCCGGCGTGGGCGCTGATCGCGCTGGCGCTGTCGGCCGGCGGCGTGTACCTGGCCAATGAGGAGCAGATCACCATCGCGCTGGAGCGCAACGAGGAGGAATCATCGGACGACATGCGCGAGCATGTGCGCTCCATCTCGAACATCAGCAGCGACGCCTCGAACCTGGAGCGCATCAACCGGTGGAACGCGGCCGTGCGCATGTGGGAGGAGCGCCCGGTACGGGGGTGGGGCCCCGGCACGTACATGTTCCAGTACGCGCCCTTCCAGAGCGCCCGGGACCGCACCATCATCAGCACCAACTTCGGCACCGGCGGCAATGCGCACAGCGAGTACCTGGGGCCGCTTTCCGAGCAGGGACTGCCCGGCCTGCTGCTGATGGTGGCCCTGGTGCTGGCCACCGGCATCGTGGCGGTGCGCCTCTACCACCGGATGCCCGCCGGTGCGGACCGGCTGATGCTCACCGCCCTGTTCCTGGGCCTGGTAACCTATTACGTACACGGGGTGCTCAACAACTACCTGGACCTGGACAAGGCCTCGGTGCCGGTGTGGGCCTTCACGGCGATGGTGGTGCTGCTGGACCTGGCGTACCCGGCGCCGGGTACGGGGCGGGCGGGCGACCTCACGGGAACACGCAGGTGAGCAGCGCGGTATCGTCCAGGTAGGGCTGGTGTCCACGATGGGCCTCGAAGGTGGCCTTCACGGCATGGTTCACCGCATGCGCGCCGGCGGCGCCGGTGGTGTCCAGGATGCGTTGCAGCACATCGGTGCCGAACTCCACGTCCGCTTCATTGCCTTGTTCCACCAAGCCGTCGGTGAAGCAGAGCAGCACGCTGGCACGCGGCAGGTCGACGGTGCCCACCTTGAGCATGGGCAGCGTGGGGAGCATGCCCAGGGGGGTGCAGCCCAGGGTGAGCTCGCGGGTGTGGCCGGCGTGGTGCAGCAGGGGCGGGTTGTGGCCGGCGTTCACGTACCGCATGGTGCGGTCGCGCAGGTTGATGTGGCCCACGAAGAGGGTGACGAAGCGCTCGCCGCGCGCGTTCTCGCCCACGCGGCGGTTGAGCTCCTCCACGAAGCCGGGCAGGTCGTGCGCGGCCCGGCCGGCCATGGCGCGGAGGTTGGCCTGCAGGTTGCTCATCAGCAGGGCCGCGGCGATGCCCTTGCCGCTCACATCGGCGATGCACAGCAGCAGGCGGTCATCGGGCAGCGGCACCAGGTCGTAGTAGTCGCCGCCCACCTCGCTGTGGGGCTGGTACCAGGCGGCCGCCTGGATGCGCTCGTTGTCCGGCAGTTCGCGCGGCACCAGCATGCTCTGCATCTCGGCGGCGAGCTCCAGTTCGCGGCGGGCGCGCTCCTGGTGCAGGGCCTGCCGCACCAGGCGCTGGTTCTCCATGGCCACCACGATCAGGTTGGTGAGCGTCTGCACGAAGTTCAGGTGCTTCACCGCCGGGCTCATGCCGTGCTCGTCCTCGTCGATGTCACCGATCAGCAGCAGGGCCAGGGGCTTTTCCCGGTGGAAGACGGGCACGGCCACATCGAACGCGCCCAGGCTGCCGGCGCTGCCCGAGCCGATCACCTGGATGTCCGTGAAGCCGCCCATGAGCTGGTCGCCGTCGGGTTCGGGATCGTCGGGGCGGCCACCGAAGCTGAGCACGCGCGCCATGCGGTCGGTGCGCTCGAAGAGCATCAGGCGGGTGATCCCCAGGTCGTCGCGCATGATGCCCTCGTACAGCGCGAGCAGCTCGGCGCGGTCCATGTTGTTGTTGATCGCCTTGGTCACATCGAGCAGGGCGCGCAACTGGAACTCCTTCAGCTCCAACCGTTCGATGATGCGTTGCAGCCGGGCCATGGGTCAATCCTTCAAGCGCCTGAACAGGTCGGGCAGGCGGCCGATGAGGGCGGCCTCGCGCATCTTCTGCTTCCATTCGCCGGCGGGGCTGCCGAAGTAGGTGCGGCCGCCCTCGAGGGAGTTGATCAGGCCGCTCTGGCCCAGCACCACCGCGCCCTGGCCGATGGTGAGCTTGCTGGGCACGCCCACCTGGCCCCAGAGGGTCACCTCATCCTCGATCACCACCGCGCCGCTGATGCCCACGTGGGCGGCGATGAGGCAGCGCTCGCCGATGATGGTGTCGTGCCCCACCTGCACGTGGCTGTCGATCTTGGTGCCCCGGCCGATGCGGGTGTCCGCGCTCACCCCGCGATCGATGGTGCAGAGCGCGCCGATCTCCACGTCATCGGCGATGACCACGCTGCCACCGGGCGGCATCTTGTCATAGCCCGTGGGCCGCTTCTTGTAATAGAACGGGTCGGCGCCGATCACGGAGTTGGCGTGGATGATCACGCGGTCGCCGATGACGGTGCGCTCATGGAGCACCACGCCGGGCTGGATGATGCAGTCGCGCCCGATGGTGACATGCGGGCCGATCACCGCCGTGGGGTGTACCTCGGTGCCTTCGCCGATGACGATGCCCTCCTGTGTCCAGCCCGTGCGGGGCATGAAGTGGCGCACCAGCCGGTTGTAATCGGCGCAGGGGTCGGCGCACACGATCACGGCCTTGCCGGGCGGCGGCTCCACGACCTGGTCGATGAGGATGGTGGTGGCCGCGCTCTTCAGGGCCTTCTCGTAGTACTTGGGGTGGTCCACGAAGACCAGGTCGCCCTCCTCCACGCGGTTGATCTCATTGATGCCGGTGACGGTGCGGCGCGGATCGCCGTGTACTTCGGCGCCCAGCCAGCGGGCGATCTCGGAAGCGGTCCAGGGGGTGGGCAGGCGCACGGTGAGCGGGGTTGGCGCCAAAGGTAACGGCGGGGCGACAGGCCCGTGCCGCCCTACTTCTTCGCCCGGTCCAGGTACTCGCCGCTCTCGGTGTCCACCCGCACCACGGTGCCGATCTCCACGAAGCTGGGCACGTTGATCTCCTTGCCGGTCTCCAAGGTGGCGGCCTTCATCACCTTGTTGCTGGTGTCGCCCTTCACGGCGGTCTCGGTGTAGGTCACCTCCAGCTCCACCACCTTGGGCGGGCGGGCGAAGATGGGGGTCTCGCCCTCGAAGCCGATCTGCACCACCATCTCCTCCTTCATGAAGCCCAGCGCATCGCCGAAGAGCTCGGCGGGGATGTACTTCTGCTCGAAGCTCTCCTGGTCCATGCACACCAAGTTGTCACCGTCGCGGTAGAGGTATTGCAGTTCGTGCACCTCGATGCGCAGCACCTCGATGGTCTCCCCGCTGCGGAAGCGGTTCTCGGCGAGCTTGCCGTTGCGCAGGTTGCGCATGCGGGCCTGGTAGAAGGCGCGCAGGTTGCCGGGCGTCCGGTGCTGCCATTCCATGATCTGGCAGATGTCGTTGTTGTACCGGATGTAGCTGCCTACGTTGACGTCGCCTGTGGTGGCCATGGGGAGGGGCTTTTCGTTGGGGTGGCGAATTTAGGTGATGGGGCGGAAAGCGCCGATCGGCGGCTCAGGGCAAACGCATCTAAGATCCTTGGTGAACACCGGCTGCGACACCCTCCGGGGTCGTGTCCTCCGTGGTCAACGAATACGACTACAAGCTGCGACACCCTCCGGGGTCGCGGCTCCGGATCCGGTTGACGCCGGAGGCGTCACAGCATTGTAGGACAAGAATGACCCGTGCGTATGTCGACCCCGGAGGGTGTCGCAGCCGGTGTTGGGCATCGTGTTCCCACCACACCCTCAGCATTGACGCGGGAAATAAGATGCGTTTGCCCTGATCGGCGGCTCAGGCGCCCTTGAAGCGTTCCACCTCGATGGCCTCGGTGCAGAGGTCGTGCTCCTCGGTGCGGCGGTTGCTGGCCACCAGCAGGGTGCGCCCGGCGATGTGCGCGCGCAGCAGGTCGCGGTACCATTGCAGGCCGTCGGCATCGAGGTTGCTCCCGGGTTCGTCCAGCAGCAGCAGCGGGGTGTCGCTGAGTATGGCCAGGGCCAGTTTCAGGCGTTGCTTCATGCCGCTGCTGAAGTGGGCCACGGGCTTTTCCAGATGCGGTTCGAGGCGGGCGGCACGGGCCACCTCATCGGCGGAGGGCGCCCCGCGCAAGGGCTTGAACCGCGCGTGGAACACGATGGTCTCGCGCAGGGCCAGCTCCTCGTAGAGTTCCAGGTAGGGCGCGGCGATGCTCACGTGGCGGTACAGCAGGGCGGGGGCCAGCGGACGGCCGCCGAGGCGGTGGGCGATGGTGCCGGCGGTGGGGGTGCCGGCGCCGGCCACCAGTTGCAGCAGGGTGCTCTTGCCGCTGCCGTTGGCGCCGAGGATGGCGGTGCGGCTGCCGGCGGCGATCCTCAGGTCCACGCCCGTGAACACGGCCTCGCGCCCGAAGGACTTGGCGATGCCGGTGAGGATGATCTCCATGAGCGGTTCGGGCGGCCCGCACCGGGTCGGCGGCCCTTATTCGGCCAGGCCGCGCATGACGCCCTTGGGGCTGTTGTTGATGAAATCGAGGATGATGCCGCGCTCGGGGCTGCGGGGCAGGGTCTGCAGCACGTTCTGCACGGCGCGCTCCAGGTTGTTGCTGCGCACGAAGATCTCGCGGTAGATGTCCTCGATGCGGGCGATGGCGTCGTCCTTGTACCCGCGTCGGCGCAGGCCCACCACGTTCACGCCCACGTAGCTCAGGGGCTCGCGCGCGGCCTTCACGAAGGGGGGCACGTTCTTGCGCACCAGGCTGGCGCCGGCGATGAAACTGTGGGCGCCGATGTGGATGAACTGCTGCACGGCGACGTTGCCCTCGAGGATGGCCCAGTCATCGATCGTCACGTGCCCGGCCAGGTTCACGCTGTTGGCGATCACCACGTTGTCGCCCACGATGCAGTCGTGCGCCAGGTGCACGTAGGCCATCAGCAGGCTGTTGCGGCCCACGGCGGTCTTCTGCCGGTCGGCGGTGCCGCGGTTGATGGTGACGCACTCGCGCACGGTGGTGCCGTCGCCCACTTCGGCGGTGGTCTTCTCACCGGCGAACTTCAGGTCTTGCGGAATGGCGCCGATCACGGCCCCGGGGAAGATGCGGCACTTGGCGCCGATGCGCGCGCCGTCCATCAGCACGGTGTTGGGCCCGATCCAGGTGCCGTCGCCCACGGTCACATCGGCGTAGATGGCGGCGAAGGGTTCCACGGTCACGCCCTTGCCCAGCACGGCATCGGGGTGGACATGGGCCAGGGGGGAGATGCTCATGGCTTTGGTGCGGTGGTCTGTTCCGCAGGGGCCTTGTCCTTGACGATCTGGGCCATCATCTCGGCCTCCACGGCGGGCTTGCCGCCCACGTAGCCCACTCCGCGCATGTGTACGATGCCGCGGCGGATGGGGGTGATCTGGCTCAGGTGGAAGACCAGGGTGTCGCCGGGCACCACCTTGCGCCGGTAGCGGATGCCGTCGGTCTTGAGGAAGTA
>JAVFAQ010000114.1:0-9202 GCA_034002325.1 Flavobacteriales bacterium
ATGCGGTGCGGTCGCGCTCCAGTTCCTCCCGCCGCGCTTTCGGAATTCGGTCGGCCATGCGCCACGTGCCGAAGTGGACCTTCCCCGGCTGCTTCCAATGCGGACGGTCACGGTAGGTGATCGTGAGTTGGGCGCGTTCGTCGAAGAAGATGTCTTCCATGTCCACTCGGGCGCCTCGCCTGTGGAGGCATGGCCTGGTGAAGATGGATCGATGTCGGAGGATGCCCGCCCCCAAGCGCCTCGCTTGGGGGGAGACATGGACATGGCCTGCACGCGGGGCTGATAGCCGCCATGCGATGACCGCTCGGGGCTACAGCCCCAGCAACACCTCGCCCGGGTCCTTCCCGCCGAAGACCATCTTGTTCGGGTCCTCGATCATCTCCTTCACCTTCACTAAGAAGCCCACGCTGTCCTTGCCGTCGATGATGCGGTGGTCGTAGCTCAGGGCCACGTACATCATGGGGCGGACCACCACCTGGCCGTTCACCGCCACGGGGCGCTCCACGATGTTGTGCATGCCCAGGATGGCGCTCTGCGGCGGATTGATGATCGGGGTGCTCATCATGCTGCCGAACACGCCGCCGTTGGTGATGGTGAAGGTGCCGCCGGCCATGTCGGCGATGGTGATCTTGCCGTCGCGCACCTTGATCGCGAGCGCCTTGATGGCGTCCTCGATCTCGGCCATGGTCATGCGTTCGGCGTTGCGCACCACGGGCACCATCAGGCCCTTGGGGCCGCTCACGGCGATGCCGATGTCGGCGTAGTCGAAGGAGACGATCTCCTCGCCGTCGATCTGGGAGTTCACGCCGGGGAAATGGCGCAGCGCCTCGGTCACGGCCTTGGTGAAGAAGCTCATGAAGCCCAGGTTCACGCCCTTGGCCTCGCGGAAGGCTTCCTTGTACTTGGCGCGCATGGCCATCACGGCGCTCATGTCCACCTCGTTGAAGGTGGTGAGCATGGCCGTTTCGTTCTTCACGCTCACCAAGCGGCGGGCCACGGTGCTGCGCAGGGAGGTCATCTTGCTGCGCCGGCTGTCGCGCGTGCCGCCCCAGCCCATCAGGTCGCCGGCCGCGTCCACGCCACCGGCGATATAGGCCTGCACGTCGCTCTTCATCACCCGGCCGTGCGGACCGCTGCCCTTCACCTTGCCGGCGGGAATGCCCTTGTCGGCCATCACCGCCCTGGCCACCGGCGAGGCGGAGCGCGCATCGGCCACCGGCCCATCGCCGCCCCTCTTCACCCCTTCACCCTTCACCCCTTCACCCTTCTCCCCTTCACCCTTCACCCCTTCACCCTTCCTCCCTTCACCCTTCCCTCCTTCACCCTTCCCTCCTTCACCCTTCCCCCCTTCACCCTTCTCCCCTTCACCCTTCTCCTCCACCTTCACGCTGGTATCGATCGTGGCCACCACGCTGCCCACGGCCACATCGCTGTCGGCCTCGGCCTTGATGGCGATCTGCCCGGCGGCCTCGGCGGTGAGCTCCAAGGTGGCCTTGTCGCTGTCGATCTCGGCGATCACCTGGTCCTTGTGTACCGTGTCGCCGTCGCTCACCAGCCATTGGGCGATGCGTACTTCGTTGATGCTTTCGCCGGGGCTGGGCACTTTGATGTCGACGTGGGCCATGGGGAAGGTTGAAGGAAGTGTGCGGGCGGGAATGAGAATTGCGGACCGTGCAGTACGGGTGGTCAGGCGCGGGCCTTGGCCTTGGCGGTCTTGCCGGTGCTGATGGGGATGCGGTCGCTGAAGGCCTTTTCGATGATGTAGTTCTGCTGCATGGCGAAGCGCACGCTGCTGCCGGTGGCGGGCGCTCCCCGGGCCTTCCGGCTGATGCGTTGGAGCCGGAACGCCGCGAGCTCCGGGTGTTCCGTGAAGGTCATGTGCATATAGGCCCAGGCCCCCATGTTGGCGGGCTCTTCCTGCACCCACAGGTGGCGTGTGGCGTGGGCGTACTTCTTCAGCACGGCGGCCAGCTGCTTGTCCGGCAGCGGGTGCAGCTGCTCCACGCGCACGATGGCCACGTCGGCGGCCTCCAATTGCTGCTGCTTCTCCAGCAGTTCGTAGTAGATCTTGCCCTGGCAGAGGATCACGGTGGTCACCGCGTCGGGGTCGGCCTGCGCATCGTCGATCACCTCCTGGAAGCGGCCCTTCACCAGGTCGTCCAGCGGGCTCACGCATCTGGGGTGGCGCAGCAGGCTCTTGGGGGTGAAGACCACCAGCGGGCGGCGGAAGTTGCGCTCGGGGGCGAGCTGGCGGCGCAGCACGTGGAAGAAGTTGGCGGGGGTGGTGCAGTTCACCAGCTGCATGTTGCCGTCGGCGGCGGTGGCCAGGAAGCGTTCCATGCGGGCGCTGCTGTGCTCGGCGCCCTGCCCCTCGTAGCCGTGGGGCAGCAGCAGCACCAGGCCGTTCATGGCGTTCCACTTCTCCTCGGCCGCGCACAGGTACTGGTCCAGGATGATCTGCGCGCCGTTGACGAAGTCGCCGAACTGGGCCTCCCAGATCTGCAGGGCGTGCGGCTCGTAGAAGGCGTATCCGTACTCGAAGCCCATCACGGCATACTCGCTCAACAGGCTGTTGTATACCTCCACGGTGCCCTGCCCCGCGCCCAGGTGGGCCAGGTGCATGTAGCGCTCCTCGCTGTCCTCCAGGGTCACCACGGCGTGGCGGTGGCTGAAGGTGCCGCGCTCCACGTCCTGCCCGGTGAGGCGCATGGGCTTGCCGTCCAGGGCGATACTGCCGTAGGCCAGCAGCTCGGCCATGCCCCAGTCCAGCTTCTCCTCGTCCATCATGCGGGCGCGGTCCTTGAGGATGCGCTCCAGCTTGCGGAAGAACTTCTTGCCGGCGGGCACCTCGCTCAACTTGGCGCCGATGCGTTGCAGGGTCTTCTTGGGCACGCCCGTTTCGGGGCTCTTGTCGAATGCGCTGATGTCCGGCCGCTCGAAACCCTCCCAGCGGTGCGCCAGGAACGGGGTGATCCGGCTCTTCGGCGTCTGTTTCGCCTCGTTGAGCCGGGCCTCGAGCATGTCCTTGAACTGCTCTTCCATCTCCTTGGCCAGGCCCGCCTCGATGGAGCCGCTGGCCAGCAGCTTCTCCTTGTAGATCTCGCGCGGGTCGGGGTGCTCGGCGATGGCCTTGTACAGGCGCGGCTGGGTGAACTTCGGCTCGTCGCCCTCGTTGTGGCCGTGGCGGCGGTAGCCCAGCAGGTCGATGAACACGTCGGTGCCGAACTTCTGCCGGTAGTCCAGGGCCACCTGCACGGCGTGGGCCACGGCCTCCACGTCGTCGGCGTTCACATGGAAGATGGGGCAGGCGGTGACCTTGGCCACGTCGGTGCAATAGATGCTGCTGCGGCCGTCGGTGTAGTTGGTGGTGAAGCCCACCTGGTTGTTGGTGACGATATGCACGCTGCCGCCGGTGGAGTAGGCCTTGAGCTGGGCCATCTGCACCAGCTCGTACACCACGCCCTGGCCGGCGATGGCCGCATCGCCATGGATGATCACGGGCACCACCTTGGTGTGGTCGAAGCCGTGGTGGCGCTCCAAGATGGCCCGCGCGATGCCCTGCACCACCGGGCCCACGCTCTCCAGGTGGCTGGGGTTGGGGCTCAGCGTGAGGGTCACCTCCTCGCCGCGTTCGGTGCGCACCCGGCTGTTGTAGCCCATGTGGTACTTCACGTCGCCCTCCACCAGCGCGTCCTCGTAGTCCTTGCCCTCGAACTCGGTGAAGATGCTCGCGTAGGTCTTGTTCAGGGTGTTGGCCAGCACGTTGAGACGGCCGCGGTGGGCCATGCCGATCACCACGTCCTTCACGCCGTGCGCACGCGAGCCGTGCTCGATGATCCAGTCCAGCGCGGGGATCAGCGCCTCCACGCCCTCGATGCTGAAGCGCTTCTGGCCGATGAACTTGGTGCCGAGGAACTTCTCGAACACCACGGCCTGGTTCAGCTTGAAGAGGAACTCCTTCTTCTCCGCCAGGGTGAAGGACGGCGTGTTGCGGCCGGATTCCACGCGTTCCTGCAGCCACTTCACCTTCTCGGGCTGGCGGATGTAGCGGTACTCCACGCCGATGCTCTTGCAGTAGGTGTCCTCCAGGCAATCGCGGATGTCGCGCAATTTGGCCGGGCCGATGCCGATCTCGTTGCCCGCCTCGAACACGGTGTCCAGGTCGGCCTCGCTCAGGCCGAAGTTGGCCAGGGCCAGGTCGGGCACATAGCGGCGGCGGTCGCGCACCGGGTTGGTGTGGGTGAAGAAGTGGCCCCGGGTGCGGTAACCGCTGATCATGTGCAGCACCTTGAACTCCTGGCGCACCCGGGCGCCGTCGCCGCCTTCCGCACCGGGCAGCACCGGGTAGCGCGCGCGGGCCAGGTCGAAGCCGTCGAAGAAGCGGGCCCACTCGGGATCGACCGCGGCGGGGTCCTGCTGGTATTGCTGGTAGATGGCGTCCAGCGCGGCTGGATCGACGTTGCTCAGGAATTTGTTCTGGTCCATGCGGACAAGGTGGATCCGGGGGCTGCAAAGGTAGCCACGGTGGGCGGGCTTTTTACGCTGAACGGCAAGCGGTTGTTTCCCAAGGGCCACCGGCGGCGGGGCGTTCCACGCCGGGGGGCGCGGCGCCCCCCTATCCGCGTCCGGCGTAGCGCTCGCGGGCGCGCACCTTTTGCAGGCACCGCAGCACCACGGCGGCCGCGAGCTGCGGCATGCCGCCCTGGGCCATGGTCCGGCGGAAGGCCGCCTCGGGAATGTCCACCCGGTTCAGCACCAGCCCGAAGGCATGCGCGCCCATGGCCGCACGCTCCTCCAGCACGCGGAGCACCTGCGCCCGCAGCTCCTCGAAGGCCGCATCGCCCACCGCGGGCATGCGCAGCGCGGGCGCATCGAGGTCCTTGCGCAGCTGGGCGGTGGTGGCCTCCAGCAACCGCTGGTGGAGGCCCCCGGGCGCCATGTCCGAAGGGCCGGTGTTCACAGGGTGATCGTGCATGGTCGCGGGCCGGGCCGTCCCAAAGGTGCATCACCATGGCCCTAACTTCGCCGCCACAAGCCCGTTCGCGCCCCGCGCGCCCACCACCCCACACCCATGCGTCACCTTGCCCTGTCCGCCCTGCTCTGCGCCCCGGCGCTCGCCCTTGCCCAGTACGGCACCTTTGCCGGCGCCGCCGTGAAGGCCGCCCGCCCCACCACCACCATCGTGGTGCTCGATGGCAACAACACCGCCTACGACCGCGCGATCACCGAGGCGATGAAGAGCAACTGGAAGGCCACCGCCGGGCTGGAGTTCGTGCCCGCGGCGGACTTCGCCATGCGGCCCATCGTGCCCGAGCACACCTACCTGATGAAGGTGGTGCGCGTGGACCCCGTGAAGTTCGAGGGCACCTTCCTCACCCTGGTGCAGGGCTGGAAGCTGAAGAAGGGCGCCACGGTGAAGGCCGATGCCAGGGGCTTCAGCGACATCCCCTCGGAGCAGGAGCTGGCCGCGCTGCTGATCGACCCGGCCACGGTGAACGACCCGGCCAGCGCCGGCATCGTGGCGCTGTACATCGACCACTTGCAGGACTACCTGCGCCAGGTGGAGCAGGGCAGGATCAAGGACAAGGCCACGGCCGACCGGCTCTACGCCTCGCGCACCCGCTTGGTGCGGGACACCGAGCTGGTGCTGGCCAAGGAGCACATCGACAAGAACATGGACGAGGGGGCCATCAAGGAGCTGTATTCCGCACCGCTGAAGGTGGCCGGCATGGACCAGGTGATGACCGCGGTGAAGCGGCGCGACCCCGGCACCACGGTGAGCGACGTGGTGATCACCGTGGGCGACCACCGCAACAAGCACTGCTTCAAGCGGCTGTTCAACGCCGGCACCGGTGAGCTGGTGTACGCTGGCGACGACCAGGCGATCTTCGGCAAGAAGGAGGGCCTGATCGACAGCGACATCAAGACCGTGCAGCGCGCCCGCTGAACACCTTCGCGGCCATGGCCCCACGCATTGCGGCACTGACGGCCGGCCTGGCGATGGCCGCCTGCACCATGGCCGAGCACCTGCCCGGCGGCACCCTCTCGTACCGCTGCCTGGGCGGCAACATGTACGAGATCACCCTGGCCATACCGCGCGATTGCTCGGGCACCGAAATGCTGCCGCACAACCTGAAGTTCACCAACGACTGCGGGGTGAACTTCACCGCGCAGTCCATCCCGTACGACGAAGTGGTCGACCACCACCCGGTGTGCGCCGCCGAGGCCGGCAACACCACCTGCGACGGCGGCACATGGCCCGGCATGCGCACCTATTTCTTCCGCTACACCCTGTACCTGAGCCCCTGCACCGGGTGGACCATCGCCTGGAGCGTGTGCTGCCGGCCCGAGGCGCTGAACCTGATCGGCAACCCCGGGGTGTACGTGGAGGCCAAGCTGGACAACCTGGACGGCGCGTGCAACGATTCGCCCGCCTTCCATGAGCACGCCCTGCCGTACATCTGCGTGGGCCAGACCCTGCATTACGACCCCTTCGTGGTGGAGACCGACGGCGACAGCCTGTCGTACGCCTTGATCGATGCCCGGTACGCCGGCCCGCTGCCCACCCCGGTGTTCTACCAGCCCGGCTTCTCGGGTGCCGCGCCCTGGCCCGGTCTCGCCCTGGACCCCCTCACCGGGGCCATCACCTTCACGCCCGACCAGGCCGGGCAAGTGGTGGTGGCCGTGCAGGTGGACGAACACCGCAACGGGCAATGGATCGGCTCGGCCATGCGCGACTTCACCTTCGTGGCCACCCCGTGCGACAACACCGTGCCGCCGATCGACGACGGCGTGTGGACGGTGGTGTCCGGCGATGTGCAACCGACCGGGCCCCATGCCTTCACGGTCTGCTCCGGTGCGGCCGGCAGCGTGCAGGCGGTGTTCACCGACACGGACCCCGGGCAGGCGCTCACCCTGTGGAGCACCGTGGAGGCCGTGCTGCCCGGCGCCACCATGGGCCTGGCGGGCACCGGCCCGGTGGTGATGACCATCGCCTGGGACAGCCTCACGGCGGGGCACCACCAGTTCGGCGTGAAGGTGCTGGACGACCATTGCCCGTACCCCGGCCTGCAGACGTACACCTGCACGGTGCATGTGCTGCCGCTGCCCGCCGCCGTCCCGCCCGGCAGCGCCGCCTTCTGCCCCGCCCACCCGCCGGTGCTGCTGGCCGACAGCCTGCCCGCCCCGCTGCCCGAGGGCGGCGCATGGAGCATGCCCGACGGCACCGCCCACAGCGGCACCTTCGACCCGGCCACCGACCCGGCGGGCATCTACACCTACACGCTCAATGCCGGCACCCCCTGCCCATGGACCACGTCCGTGGCGGTGCTCGTGCTGCCCGGCAGCGACCCGGCCTGCAGCGGTGTGGGCGTGGACGGCCCCGCTGCCGTCGCCCTGCGCATCCGGCCCAACCCCGCGCGCGACCGGCTGCACGTGGAAATACCGCACGGGGTGGGCATGCCGGCCGTGTTCGAGCTGGTGGACCTGCACGGCCGCGTGCTTTGGGCCGGCCCCGGCGAGGCGGAGCACGGGGTGCGCACCATCATGCTGCCCGCGCACCTGGCCACCGGCACCTACCTGCTGCGCGCGAGGCACGATCCCCGCATGGCGCCCGTGCGCTTCGTGCGGGTGCGCTGAGGCCGATGTGCGAAGGCTTGTGAACGCCGGCACCCCCCGGGCGGTGCATGCCGTTCCTTCGCACCATGGCCACGGTCCTGATCACCGGCGGCACCGGCCTGATCGGCACGGCGCTCACCCATGCCCTGCACGCCGGGGGGCACACCGTGCGGCACTTGAGCCGCCGCCCCGGGACGGCCCCCGGCACGGCCACCTTCACGTGGGACCCCGCGCACGGCACCGTGGACCCGCAGGCGCTGCCCGGCGTGGACGCGATCGTCCACCTGGCCGGGGCGGGCATCGCCGACCGCCGCTGGACCAAGGCCCGGGTGCAGGAGCTGATCGACAGCCGCGCCCGCACCGCCCGTGTGCTGCTGCGGGCCGTGCAGGCCCACGGCGCGCGCCCGCAGGTGATGGTGAGCGCCGCCGGCATCAACTACCACGGCGCGGTCACCGGCGATCGCATCCTCACCGAGGACGATCCGCCGGGCGATGGCACGATCGCGCGCATCAGCACGGCGTGGGAGGCGGCGGTGGACGAATGGCGGGACACCTGCCGCACGGTGAAGCTGCGCACGCCGATGGTGCTGGCGCGCACCGGCCCGCTGCAACGCCTGGCCGCGCCCGTGCGCATGGGCCTGGGCGCGCCGCTGGGCACCGGCCGCCAATGGCTGCCATGGACGCACATCGACGACCTGGTGGCGGCCTACGTGCGGGCCCTCTTCACCGATGGCATGAGCGGCGCCTACCACGTGACGGCCCCGGGGCACGTGACCAACGCGGAAGTGATGCGCACCGTGGCGCAGGTGCTGGGGCGGCCCTTCTTCCTGCCGCGGGTGCCGGCCTTCGCTTTGCGCATGGTCCTGGGCGAGTTGTCCGCGATCCTGCTGGAGGGCAGCCGGGCGGACAGCGCGCGCCTGCGGGCCACAGGGCACGAGTTCAAGCACCCCGAGCTGCGCGGGGCGTTGGAAGACCTGCTCGGCGCCGGTGGCGGGTGAGGCTCATCCGCCGCGCATCACCAGCAGCAGGCACAGGAAGCCGAGCGCCGCACCGGCGTACACCTGAGCGGCGGTGTGGTCGCTGTCGATCAGGCGCGCGGTGCCCAGCAGGCCGCAGAGGATGATGGCGGCCGCCACGATGGGGAGGAAGTGCGGCACCCCCAGCCAGCCCAGGGCCACCAGCGCGCCCAGCACGCCGCCGACGCCCACCATGTGCGCGCTGATCTTCCAGCGCGGCGTGACCAGCAGGGTGATGAGCAGGGCGATGCCCGCACCCACCATGAACTGCGCGACGGCCGGGTGCAGCGGCAGTTTACGCAGCAGGTACCAGGTGATGCCGTAGTAGAACAAGGTCACGGCGTAGGGCGCGATGCGTTCCCCGGCACGGGGCATGTCCAGGCCCGAGACCAGGCCGGCGCGCACCAACAGCAGGGTGCTGATCAGCGGGAAGACCACCGTGAGCACGGCCACCATGCCCAAGGTCGAGGGGCGCAGCTCGGGGCGCAACGCCCAGGCCATCCGGGGATCGACCAGGACCAAGAGGCCCAACGCGTACACCGGCATGAACACCGGGTGCAGCAGGATGG
>JAVFAQ010000115.1:0-9177 GCA_034002325.1 Flavobacteriales bacterium
CGGTCACATACTGGGACAAGGCGGGCATGCCACCGGGGAACTCCGGCATCTCCTCCACCATGATCAGCGCCTGCGTGCTGTCCGGCTCCTGCGGGGTGGCCACGTCGATCACCGCAGGCTCGCCGATGACGGGCACGAGCCGGGTGTCCACGGTATCCGATTGGGCCATGGCCGGGAAGCTGGCCACGAGGATGGTAAGCGTGAATGCGAGGCGCATGAAGCGGATGGTGCGTGGGAATTGAATTACCATGGGCGGAAGGGGACTACAGCGCGAGCACCAAGTCAACACGATCCGCGTCCAGCTTCTCCAAAAGCCGTTTCGCACGCTGTGGGTTCCTGGCACGCGCCAGTTGCCATGCCCGGTCCGAAATGGATTGCAGAGCTTGGTACATGTCCGGCCGATAGGGATTGGTTCCGCTGTACAAGGCGGTTACCGCAGCCGTGTTGTATACGGCGGCCAAGGCGGGGGCGCAGGTGCCGTAGGCCGCAGCCATGCCGGAATAGAGACCGAAAAGCGACCAGCCGTCATCATTATCCGGGAAGGTCTCCCGGAACCGACGGGCGAGGCTGTCCGTGCGTGCGTGCAGCGCGTTGGCCAATGTGCGCACCTCTGCCGGGTTGGTGGCCGTGTGCAAGGCGTTGATCTGTTCGCCGATCCACGGTTCAAGGGTGTGGATGGCCTCCACCACTGCTGCTGAATCCACAGTACAGGGTTGTTCCTTGCACGGCTCGCTGGCCATGGCCATAGGCCCGGCGGTGAGCGCGAGCAAGCTGAACACAAGGCGAATAAACATGTTGATCAAAGGTAGCCGATCCGCAGGGTCAGCTGCGCGAGACCCTGCGTGAGTATGACATCAAAGCTCACGGAGCAGCGATTTCATGGTGCGGGGCTTGCGCCTCCCCGCTTCGATCGCCTTGATCTCCTCGCTGGCCTCGATCATGTCATGCACACGTTCGGCCTTTTCCGGTGAGATCTTCCGGGCCTTGATGAAGGGGAATCCGCGAAGCAGTTCATCAATGAATGCCTGCTTTTCCTCGGGTACTTCCAGGAAATAGTCCATGATCCAAAGATAACGACCCGCTGCCGGGAAGCGATCTCACCTATCCCATCACCCCGTCCCGCATCACCAGCTTCCGATCCGCCATGTCGGCCAGTTCCTCGTTGTGCGTCACGATCACGAAGGTCTGGCCCAGCTCCTTGCGCAGGTCGAAGAAGAGCTGGTGCAGTTCGCGGGCGTGGGCACTGTCGAGGTTGCCGCTGGGCTCGTCCGCCAGCACCACGCCGGGGCTGTTGAAGAGCGCCCGGGCCACGGCCACGCGCTGCTGCTCGCCGCCGCTGAGCTGGTTGGGCTTGTGCTCTTTCCGGGGCAGGACGTTCAGCCGGTCCAGCAGTTCCTCGGCGCGCGGCAGGCATTCGCGCTTGCTCTTCCCGGCGATCAGGCCCGGCATCATCACGTTCTCCAGCGCGGTGAACTCCGGCAGCAAGTGGTGGAACTGGAACACGAAGCCGATGTGCTTGTTGCGGAAGGCGCTGAGGGCCCTGCTGCCCAACTTGGTCACTTCCTCGCCATGGATGGAGAGCGATCCCCCATCCGCTTTTTCCAAAGTGCCGAGGATCTGCAGCAACGTGGTCTTGCCCGCGCCGCTGGCCCCCACGATGCTCACCACTTCGCCCGGGGCCACGTGCAGGTCCACGCCTTTCAGCACATGCAGGTCGCCGAAGCGTTTGGTGATGGCCGATGCGCGGATCATGGGGTGCAAAGAAAAGCCGCCGCCGCATACCCGGTCGGGCGTGCGGCGGCGGCTTCACGGTCCGGGGCCTCAGCGCTGCACCGCCAAGCGGGCCACGGCGATGCGCTCACCGGCCACGATGCGCAGGTGGTAAATGCCGGTGGGCAGGGCGGCCACGTCGATCGCGTTGTTGGCCATGCTGGTGCGCAGTGTCGCCACGGCCCGGCCGGCGGCATCGATCACCTGCACCTGGGCATTGGCCCAAGCGGCGGGCAGCCGCACGCGGTCCGATGCCGGGTTGGGGTGTACGGCCACGGTGGGGATCCCGGCCGCCGGGCCATGGATGCCCGTGCCGGTACCGGTGCTCCACAGGCCCGAGCCGGGCACGGCGGCGTAATGCGCACCATTGGTGGCCAGGAAGTCGGTGGCCGGCGTGGGCAGCCCGTCCAGCTCGGGGGCATGGGCCCAGGTGGTCGCCCCTTGCTCCAGGGCGTAGAACCGGAACGCCTCGGGCACGTCGGGGTCGATGATCTGCAGCACCACGCGATCGCCGGAGCGGAACAGCCGCCCGAAGCCCATGGCGGACACAGTGGGCAGGCCGTCCTCCACCAATTGCCAGGTGGCGCCGTTGTCGCTGCTCTCACGCACCAGCACTCGGTTGGCCGGGGCGGGTTCCCACCAGTGGTTGTCGGCAAAGCTCTGCACCATGCGGCCGCTCCAGCCCTGCACGGAGGTGCGTTCCAGGGTGTTGTTGTACCAGGCCCAGTTCAGACCGTTGTCCGTGGAAAGCATGTAGCCAGCTTCCACCTCGGCCACCAGCAGGCTGCCGATGGCCCGGATGGCACGCACCTCGCCGTCGTTGCTGTTGTACATGCCGGGCGCCTGGGCCACGGTGGCGGCCGTCCAGGTGGCGCCGCCATCGGTGCTGCGTACGATGTGCGCGGCCCAGTTGGCGAACCACGAGACGTAGAGGACGCCGTTGGCCTCGCCGATCGTGGTGATGTCGCCCTCCACGTTGCCGAGGTCCACCGGCTGGAAGCTGCCGCCGTTGTCGGTGCTGCGCAGCAGGAAGCGGTCGCTGCCCACGCGGATGGCCAGGTACAGCGCGCCGCCGACCGGGGCCAGGTAGTGTACGGTGAAGTTGTCGTGGCCGGTGGCCAGGCTGGTCCAGCTGGCGCCCTGGTCGGTGCTCTTCAGCACGGCATCGGTGAGGGTGGCGTACAGCGCGCCGTTGTGCGCCACCACCTGGCCCATGCTCACGTGGGGCACCGTGTGCGTGGTCTGGCTGTCATCGGCCAGGTCCAGGCGCACGGGGCCGTTGGCGGTGCATACCCAGAGGTCGTTGCCGTCCAGCTGCATCTGGCCATGGTAGCCGCTCACCACGTCATGGTTGAAGCCGCCCACGGCCTGCCAGGTGAGGCCGGCATCGGTGCTGCGGCGCAGGCCCTCGTACGTGGTGATGTAGATCACATCGTCGATCTGGTAAGCGAAGCGGACGATGTTGGGCGCGCCGCTCACGGTGGTCCAGCTCTGGCCGTCGTCCGTGCTGCGCCGGATGGCCACGCCGCCGGAATAGTCGGTGGTGGCCACGATGGCCCCGGCCGCCGCGGCGTAGCCGGTCACGGCGCTGCTGGGGTTGGTGGGCAGGGCCTCCCAGGTGTCGCCGGCATCGCTGCTGCGGTACGAGGTGCCGCCCACGTTGGCCCAGACATGGCCGCCGGCGAAGTTCAGGCCCATGGTGCCGCCGTCGATGTCGAAGCTGTGCCAGCTCTGGCCTTCATCATCGGAATAGCGCAGGAAGGTGGTGCCGCCCACGATCATGCGCTGCCCCACCACCACGCCGTTCTTCGGCGAGTATAAGGTGGGCATGCCGGTGTTGGAAATGGTCCACGTATCGCCGTTGTCAGTGCTGCGGTACACCTTCTCGGCCTCGTTCACGGCGATGACGTAGGTGCCGTTGAGCTTCAGGATCACGCGCACGTCCACCGGCCCGGACGACGGGTAGAGGCCGTGGAAACTGGCCCCGCCATCGGTGCTGCGGAACAGGCGCGAGTTGAAGGAGGCGTGCTGCCCGGTGAGGATCAGGTCGCCATCGGCATGCACGGCGTAGCTGTTGCCGGCCACGGCGGGCGAGCTGCCGGGGGTGAACTGGGCCGGTGCGGTGATGGACAGAAGAGCGGCGGCAAGGAAAGCGTAAGGTTGTTTCATGTGTGCATGGTCGTGATGGGCGGCGCCATCTTGTGGATGGTCAAAACTGCCCCATGCAACGGGACCGGGAGGTGGGTGAAACGGCGTAAAAGGGTAGGGGAAATCCCCTATTCTGGCCGTGCGGTCGGTTCCGGGCATGGCCCACGGCGGAACCCTCGGCCCGCTCACCGACTTGTGTCGTGCAGCCGCCTACGTGATGCGCACCGCCGGGCCGGAACGGTCGGCCCCCACGCTCCGCAGGTCGTCCGCAGCCGGGCTCTCGAACACCTCCAAGTGGAAGTACTGGTTCACGGCCAGCAAGTGGTCGAACACATCGGCCATCACGCCCTCGAACATCACCCAGCGCGTATCGGCGGTGAAGCAGTACAGCTCCAGCGGCAGGCCGTGCTCGTCCGGCGCCAATTGCCGCACCATGCGGGTCATTTCCTTATGGATGCCGGGGTGCGCGGCCAGGTACAGGTCGATGTACGTGCGGTACAGGCCCACGTTGGTGAGCTCGCGCCCGTTCACCGGCACGCTCTTGTCCACCTGGTGGTCGCGGTTGTACGCTTCGATCTCCGCGCGGCGCTCATCGATGTACGGGGCCAGGAGCTGGATGCGGCGCAGGTCGTCCAGCTCGGCATCGGTGAGGTGGCGGATGCTGCTGATCTTGATGCGGATGGCCCGTTTGATCCGCCGGCCGCCGCCCTCGAACATGGCGCGCCAGTTCTTGAACGAGTCGCCGATCAGCGCGTAGGTGGGCACCGTGGTCACCGTCTTGTCCCAGTTCTTCACCTTCACCGTGGTGAGGTTGATCTCGATCACATCGCCGTCGGCGCCGTACTTGGGCATCTCGATCCAATCGCCGATGCGCACCATGTCGTTGGCGCTGATCTGGATGCTGGCCACGAAGCCCATGATGGCGTCCTTGAACACCAGCAGCAGCACGGCGCTGGCGGCGCCCATGGCGGTGAGGAAGGCCACCACGGACTTGCCGGTGAGCTGCGAGAAGATGAGCATGGCGGCGATGATCCACATCACCATGCCGATCACCTGCATGTAGCTGTCCAGGGGCTTGCCGCTGTACGCCTCCTTCGCCTTCAGGGTGTCCTTGATCGCTTCCAGCACCGCGCGCACGATGCGGACGGCGAGCAGGATGAAGAAGATGTTGAACAGCCCCTCGGTGAAGGGGATCCACCGGGGGAAGTCGGCCAGCACCACGGGCACCAGGTTGTAGCTCACCACCAGCGGGATGATGCGGGCCACGTAGCGGGGGGCGCGCCGGTGGATCAGGTTGTCGTCCAGCTGCGAATCGGTCTTCACCGCCAGGCGCTGCAGCAGCATGGTGAGCAGCCAGTTGAGCAGTTTGGTGAGCAGCAGCATGGTGCCCAGCACCACGGCCACGCCCACCAGCAGGGCCGTCCAGGCCACGTGTTCCTCGGACACGCCATGGCCGGTGAGCCACTCGCGCAGGCGGGTCACCAGCAGGTCGTACATCAACGGCAGTTCCTGTTTCCTCATCCGGCCTGCAAAGGAACGCATCATGGGCCGGGCGGCCGGTCAGGGCAACCGCATCTTATTTCCCGCGTCAATGCTGAGGTGTGGTGGGACCACGTGCCCGGCACCGGCTGCGACGCCCTCCGGGGGGCGACATACGCATGGATCATTCTTGTTCGACATGCTGTGACCCTGCCCGAGGCGGCTACCGTGTGGACACATTTTCACAGGGCCAAAGGCCCGTGGCATACCAGCCCATGGCATCGCCATGGGCTGTGGGAGGAGACGTGGGCAAAGAGGGCTGAAGGCCCGACACATCAACGCTGCGGGTCAGTCCCATACGTAGCGTTCATCGAATTCGATCCCATGCTCGATAAGGAAGCCGCGGTATTCATCCTGAAAGGTCACCTTGCGGTGATGTTCCTCTTGCCCATATATGTAGGCCAGCAGCCGTGGAAGGTCCGGGTAGGAGATCGATAGCGAAGCATACCCCTTTTGCCACGCGAACGGGATCAAGGCTGTATCATGCTCCTTGATCCAACGTGAAGAACTGGTCTTCACATGCTGTACCAGATCGGCGACGGTGATCGTTCGCGCAAGGCGGATCGCCAGATGTACATGGTCTTCCACACCACCGACGCGGTAGCATTCGCAGCGTTCCAATTCGCGGACCGTACCCGCCATGTACGCATGGAGCCTGCTGCGTACAGATGTCCTCAGCCACGGGTGGCGGTTCTTGGTGCTGAATACGACGTGTAATATCACATGGCTGAGAGACTGTGGCATGGCGGGAACGTCTTTGGTCCGAGGAACTGGAGGAACGAAGATCGTGGTCCTTATGTCTCGGGCCTTCAGCCCTCCACGAACGCACGGCATTTCTGAACCCATGGCGATGCCATGGGCTGGTATGTACCGGGCCTTCAGCCCGGCATCGGCATATGTACTGCCTCCCGGCAGGGCTGGTATGTGTCGGGCCTGCCTGCCGTAAGTAGGCCCGCCTACCGGAGGGCAGGCCTTCAGCCCGGCATCGGCACATGTACCGTCCGTAATGTGTACACACGGTAGCTGCCGGAAGGCAGGCCTGTCGGAAGAAAATAGATGCGCCTGCCTACCGGTAGGCAGGTTTGCCCCGGTGCGGGGGTGACATCACATCACCTTCACCTTGCCCCAACACGTACATTCGCAGCCCCATCCTCACATCCGGTCCATGAACCTCCACGAGTACCAAGGCAAGAGCATCCTTTCCCAATTCGGCGTCCGCGTGCAGCGCGGCCTGGTGGCCTACAACGCTGACGAAGCGGTGGACCAGGCCAAGCGCCTGGGCCAGGAGACCGGCACCAAGTGGTGGGTGGTGAAGGCCCAGATCCACGCCGGCGGCCGTGGCAAAGGGGGAGGGGTGAAGCTGGCCAAGAACATCGACGAGGTGCGCGAGAAGGCCGACGCCATCATCGGCATGCAACTGGTCACCCCGCAGACGCCGCCCACCGGCAAGAAGGTACACAAGGTGCTCATCGCCGAGGACGTCTACTACCCCGGCGCCAGCGAGACCAAGGAGTTCTACATGAGCGTGCTGCTCGATCGCGCCAGCGCCCGCAACATCATCATGTACAGCACCGAGGGCGGCATGGACATCGAGGAGGTGGCCGAGAAGACCCCCGACAAGATCTTCAAGGAAGAGGTGGACCCCCGCGTGGGCCTGCGCCCCTTCCAGTGCAACAAGATCGCCACGCGGCTCGGCCTCACAGGCGCCGCCAAGAAGGAGATGGTGAAGTTCGTGGCCGCGCTGTACAAGGCCTACGAGGGCAGCGACAGCGCCATGTTCGAGATCAACCCCGTGCTGAAGACCAGCGACGACAAGATCATCGCCGTGGACGCCAAGGTGCGCCTGGACGGCAACGCCCTGTACCGCCACCCGGACTACGTGGAGATGCGCGACAAGACCGAGGAGGACCCCACCGAGGTGGAGGCCGGCGAGGCGGGCCTCAACTACGTGAAGCTCGACGGCAACGTGGGCTGCATGGTGAACGGCGCCGGCCTGGCCATGGCCACCATGGACATCATCAAGCTCAGCGGCGGCGAGCCCGCCAACTTCCTCGATGTGGGCGGCACCGCCGATGCGGCCCGCGTGGAAAAGGCCTTCCGCATCATCCTGAAGGACCCCACCGTGAAGGCCATCCTGGTGAACATCTTCGGCGGCATCGTGCGCTGCGACCGCGTGGCCCAGGGCATCGTGGACGCCTACAAGAACATCGGCGCGATCAAGGTGCCCATCATCGTGCGCCTCCAGGGCACCAACGCCAAGGAGGCCAAGGAGCTGATCGACAACAGCGGCCTGGACGTGATCGGCGCCGTGGCCCTGCAAGAGGCCGCCGACCGCGTGAAGGAAGTGCTGAAGTGAGGCCGATCATCTGATCCTCCGATCATCTGATCATCTGATCCTCCGATCGTCTGATCCTCTGATCGTCCGATCATCCGATCACCTTCTCATACGCCCGCCTCGCACTGCCCCGGAAGTACACCTGGCCGCAGTACGTGTAGCCCAGCTTGTCCAGGATGTGCAGCATCGCGCCGTTGTCGAAGTTGGTGTCCACCTTGATGCTCGGCACGCCGCGATCACGCGCCAATTGCTCCACCAGGCCGAAGAAGCGCGTGGCGATCCCCTGGCCCTTCGCCTGCGGTGCGATGGCCACGCGGTGCAGCACCACGTACGGGCCGTCCGTGAGCCACCGGCCCTCGATCGCTTCGTAGGCCGGCTCGGGGTCGAAGATGATCGCCGCGTAGAGCAGCAGCTCGCCTTCCCGCTCCACTACATACGCCCGGCCCTTGTCCAGGTCATCCTGTACCGTGCCGGGGTTCGGGTACCCGTCCTGCCACTGGGTGCTGCCGTCCAGCCGTCGCTGTTCAATGGCGTATTGCAGGATGCCCCAGATGGCGGGCAGGTCGGCCGGTCCGGCGGCACGAAGGTCCATGCAGGTCCGACGTTCAGCTTCGCCCGTGGCACATCGTCATCGTCCGGCCGTGCGCTTCAGCCCACCGGCTCCGCCTGGGGCGCCTTCTTCTTCCTTCCGCGCTTCTTCACCGGGGGCGCCGCGATCGTCTCGCCGTTCACCAGCGCCTCGAACAGGGTGTTGCTGTCCATGCCGCTTTGCAGGCCGTGCAGGAAGTTCAGCAGCAGGTCGGCGCCCTCCACCTTGTTCGTCTTCAATTGCGCGGCCACGTCGTTCACCACCTTCATGGGCGTCTGTTTGCCCTTGAGGATGCCCTCGGTGATGCGCTTGTTCTTGCGCTTGCCGCTCTTGTACAGCTCGTCGGCCTTGTCGGCGGCCTTCTTCAGGGCCTTGAGCAATTTGGCCGGCTCGGGGATCTCCTTGGCGAACTTCACCGCCGTGCTGGCCTTGATGCGGTCGCTCTTGATCAGGTCCTGCACCTCGGGCGGCAGGGCCAGCACGCTCAGCAGCAGCGTGAAGCGCGCCTTGCCGAAGAAGTCCTCCAGGCTCTTCACGTCCTCGCCCGCGTCCATCAGCGCGCGCACCTGCGTGGCCACGTCCACCTCGTTCATCACGTCGTGGAAGTTGTTCTCGATGATCGGCAGCATCAACCGCCCTTTCTCATCGCCGTGGTAGATGCGCACCGGCACCCGCTCCAGGTCCACGTTGTTCATCCGGGCCAGCGCGGTGAGGGCCTTGTCGCCCTTGAGCTGCTCCAGCGCGGAGAGCCGCGTGTAGCCCGCCTCCAAATGGTAGGCGCCGTCGCGCTTATGGG
>JAVFAQ010000116.1:0-9064 GCA_034002325.1 Flavobacteriales bacterium
AAGGCCGCATATTCCTCATCGCTGATGTCCCCGTCCACATCGATCGCCATCACATCGGGAAAAGCCTTCCGCAACAGTGCGGCCATCCGCCTGATGACGGCCTCGTCCCGGATGTTGACCAGTCGTTCGATCGGTTCCAGCTTGATGGATGCGCTGTTCATGGGAAAAAGGACCGGCCCGGAAAGTTTGGGTGTGGACCGTGCCCTGGTGCCCGTGCGGCCGAAACCGCCTGAACCGCTACTTTCCCGCCCTGAACCACTTCCATGGAACGTCTGCACGGCCTTTTCGGCATCGTCCTGATCCTCGGTCTCGCGTACCTGGCGAGCAACAACCGCAAGGCCATCAACAAGCGTCTGGTGATCAGCGGGCTGCTGCTGCAGACGCTCATCGCCGTGCTGGTGCTGAAGGTGCCGCCCATCACGCGCTTCTTCCAGATGCTGGGCAAGGGCATGGAGAAGATCGAGGAGTACTCGCGCGCCGGCGCCTCGTTCGTCTTCGGCGGCCTGGTGGCCGAGCAGCCCGACGGCAGCATGGCCAACTACTGGGGCGGCGGCTTCGTGTTCGCCTTCAACATCACGGCCACGATCATCCTGGTGACGGTGCTGGTGGCGGTGCTCTACCACATCGGCTTCATGCAGCGCGTGGTGGCGGTGATCGCCAAGGGCATGAACTTCATCATGCGCGTGAGCGGTGCCGAGGCCCTGAGCAACGTGGCCAGCGCCTTCGTGGGGCAGGTGGAGGCCCAGGTGATGATCCGCCCCTACCTCAAGGGCATGACCAAGAGCGAGCTGCTGGCCAGCATGAGCGGTTCGCTGGCCTGCATCGCCGGCGGCATCCTCATCGTGTACGCCAACATGGGCGCCGCAGCGGGCATGGACCTGGCCCCGAAGCTGATCACCGCCAGCCTCATGGCCGCGCCCGGCGCACTGGTCATCAGCAAGATCGTCTTCCCCGAGACGCAGCGCAGCGAGACCATGGGCACGGTGAAGCTCGAGGTGAAGAGCACGTACACCAACGTGATCGACGCCATCGGCCACGGTGCCGGCGACGGCTTCAAGATCGCCATGAACGTGATCGCCATGCTCATCGGCTTCATCGCGTTGATCGCGTTGATCGACGGCGTCCTCGGCTGGGCCGGGCACTTGTTCAACCCCGACTTCCACCTCAGCCTCAACTGGATCTTCGGCAAGGTGTTCACCCCCTTCGCATGGGCCATGGGCGTGCCGGCGCAGGACATCAGCAACGTGGCCACCCTGCTGGGGCAGAAGCTCACGGTGAACGAGTTCGTGGCCTTCAAGAGCCTTACGGACAAGACCGTGCCCGTGATCACCGACAAGGGCCTGCACATCGTGAGCTTCGCCATTTGCGGCTTCGCCAACTTCAGCAGCGTGGGCATGCAGATCGGCGGCATCGGCGCGCTGGCCCCCGAGCGGCGTGCTGACCTGGCGCAACTGGGGCTGAAGGCGCTCTTTTGCGGCACGCTGGCGAGCTATATGAGCGCGACGATCGCGGGGATCATTTATTGAGCTTCGGAGTTGTCCGTTGTCGGTTGTCCGTTGTCAGGCCGTGCGTCCGACAACTGACAACGGGCAGCTGCGCCCCCTGCCCTGATACATTTGGCCCCCATGCCGCGCCCTTGGTACATCACCCTCGCCGTGCGGGCGCGGCGCCGTATCGCGGCCGGGCTGGAGCGGGTGCGCCGCTGGGCGTGGAACAGCCAGGCGAAGCACTTCATCCTGCTGGCCCTGCCCTACCAGGTGAGCGCCGTGCTCACCGCGCTGATCGCCGTGGGCTACGCGAAGGTGTTCCAGTTGGCGCACTACTGGAACCAGGCGCTGCTGACCGACCGCCCGTACCTGGTGCTGGTCACCGCGCCGATCGCCTTCGTGACGAGCTGGGGGCTGGTGCGTTTCCTCAGTCCCATGGCCGGCGGCAGCGGCATCCCGCAGCTGATGGCCGCGGTGGAAGTGGCCAACGACGGGGAGCGGCGCGACGGCAGTTGGCGTTTCCTCAACGTGCGCATCATCCTGGTGAAGATCGCCTCGTCGCTGGCGCTGGTGCTGGGCGGCGGGGCCATCGGGCGCGAGGGGCCCACCCTGCAGATCGCCGGCAGCGTGTACCGCACCGTACACCGGCTGCTGCCGCCGTTCTGGCCCAAGGTGAGCCGCAAGGTGATGATGATCACCGGTGGCGCCGCCGGCCTCAGCGCGGCCTTCAACACCCCGCTGGGCGGCATCGTCTTCGCCATCGAGGAGCTCACCCGCACGCACATCGCCAAGTTCCGCACGGCCGTGCTCAGCTCGGTGATCATCAGCGGCATGACCGTGCAGTGGATCCTGGGGCCCTACCTGCTGTACGGTTATCCGAAGGTGGCCGCCGTGGGCCCCTCGTTCATGTACAAGCTGCTTGCGATCAGCGCCGTGTGCGGCATCCTCGGTGCGGCATCGTGCAAGGTGATGCTGGCCTTGGACAAGCTGCGCCGGGCCATCCGGGGCGCGCTGCCCCAGCTGGGCTTCGTGCTGCTGCTCTCCCTGGTGTTCGCGGTGCTGGTGCTCGGCTTCGGGCACCTCGGCGCGGGCAGCGGCGATGCGCTGCTGGAGCACTACCTCTTCGCGGCCGATCCCGCCCCGCACTGGAAGGACGCCGCGGGCCGCGTGCTGGGCTCGGTGGTGACCATGGGCGCCGGCGGCGCGGGCGGCGTGTTCGCTCCGGCGCTCTCCAGCGGCGCGGCCATCGGCGGGCTCTTCGGCACCTTCTTCGGCGAGGACCGCGGCGAGCTGAACCTGATGATCCTCGGCGGCATGTGCGCCTTCCTCACCGGCGTCACCCGCAGCCCCTTCACCAGCGCCATCATCGTGCTGGAGATGACCGACCGCCACAGCGTGATCTTCCAACTGATGTACGCCAGCATGATCGCCTCGGTGGTGGCCCACTCGGTGGACGTGAGGTCGTACTACGAGCGGATGAAGATCCGCCTGCTGGACGCGATACCCGGCATCCGCAGGCCGAAGGAGTTGGAGGAGAGTGAGTGAGCGTTCCTGACTTTTCAACAGCCGCGCTGCACCCCTGCACCCGCTACCTTCGTTGCCGCAAGACGATGAAACAGTACCACGACCTGCTGCGCCACATCCTTGAGCACGGCACGAAGAAGCACGACCGCACCGGTACCGGCACCATCAGCTGTTTCGGTCACCAGATGCGCTTCGACCTGGCCGCAGGGTTCCCCGTGCTCACCACGAAGAAGCTCCACCTGAAGAGCATCATCCATGAGCTGCTGTGGTTCCTGAAGGGCGATACCAACATCGCCTACCTGCGGGAGAACGGCGTGAAGATCTGGGACGAATGGGCCGATGCCGATGGGAATCTCGGCCCCGTCTACGGCAAACAATGGCGCAGTTGGGCCGCGCCCGACGGCCGCACGATCGATCAGATCGGCGACGTGGTGGACATGATCAAGAAGAACCCCGACAGCCGGCGCCTGGTGGTGAGCGCGTGGAACCCGGCGGACGTGCCGAACATGGCCCTGCCGCCCTGCCACTGTCTGTTCCAGTTCTATGTGGCGGACGGGAAGCTCAGCTGCCAGCTGTACCAGCGCAGCGCGGACACCTTCCTCGGTGTGCCCTTCAACATCGCCAGCTACGCGCTGCTCACGCTGATGATCGCCCAGGTGTGCGGGCTGAGGCCCGGCGAGTTCGTACACACCTTCGGCGATGTGCATCTGTACAACGACCACATCGAGCAGGCGAAACTGCAGCTCACCCGCGAACCGCGTCCGCTGCCGACGATGGCGATCGACCCCGGCGTGACCGACCTGTTCGCCTTCCGCTTCGAGCACTTCACGTTGCAGGACTACGACCCGCACCCGCACATCAAAGCCGCCGTGAGCGTATGATCATCAGCGCGATCGCCGCCGTGGCGGACAATGGCACCATCGGCATCAACGGCGACCTGCCGTGGCACCTGCCGGACGACCTGCGGTATTTCATGCGCACCACCCGGGGCCACCACGTGATCACCGGCCGCAAGAACTACGAGAGCATCCCGCCGAAGTACCGTCCGCTGAAGGACCGCGTGAACCTGGTGGTGACGCGCAACCCGGCGTACGAAGCGCCCGGCGCGGTGGTGATCGGCTCGGTGGAGGAGGGCCTGCGCATCGCGGCCGGGGCCAACGAGCCGGAGGTGTTCATCATCGGCGGCGGCGAGATCTTCCGCGAGGCCTTGGCGAACCACCCGGTGCAGCGCCTCTACCTCACCCTGGTGCATGCCGACCTGGCCGGCGACACGCACTTCCCCACGGTGGACCCCGCGGACTGGACTGAGGTGTCGCGCATGCACCACCCCGCCGACGCCCGCCACCAGCACAGCTTCAGCATCGTGGTGCTGGAGCGGCGGTGAGCCTGGCCCGACCTTTGCCCGGCCGCCCGCAAACACCTTCCCCATGCGCACCCTTCGTTCCGCCGCCGCCGCCTTCGCCCTGCTCGCGCTCATGGCCTGCCGCAAGGAGGAGGCCCCCGCGCCCGAGCAGCCCCAGCCCAGCTACACCGTGGCCGTGGACCACAGCCTGGCCGAGTTCTACTTCAACGATGCGATGAAGCAGACCGACATCGCGCTGAAGGACAACGAAGTGCCCTGCGCGGTGGCCGTCACCATCGACCTGCAGGCCCAGCCCCACACCCTGCTGATCGACTTCGGCGACGACAACTGCATGGCCGCCGACGGACTCACGCGCCGCGGCCGCCTGTTCGTGACCTTCACCGGCGCGTACGGCGACGAGGGCACGGTGATCGTGATCACGCCGCAGGACTACCACGTGAACGACCACCTGGTGCAGGGCAGCAAGACCGTGACGAACGCCGGCGCGAACGGCCAGGGCCAGACGTATTTCACCGTGGCGGTGGACGGCACCGTGACGGCCCCCGACGGCAGCTGGACCAGCAGCCACCACGCCCAGCGCACGCGCACGTGGATCGCGGGCGAGGGCACGCTGACGCCGTTCGATGACGTGTACCTGATCGCGGGCGGCGGCGGCGGCGTATCGCGCCACGGCACGCCCTACACGCTGCAGATCACCGCGCCGCTGCGCGTGGAGGTGGGCTGCCCGTGGATCGTGAGCGGCACCGAGGACATCATCCCCGAGGGCGGCCCCACCTACCACGTGGATTTCGGCGACGGTTGCAACAGCCAGGTGAGCGTGACCGTGTACGGCATGACGTTCACCTTCGGGTGATCGGGGACGCGGGTATCGGCCCCGGGCCATCATTGGTCGACCCTCTGGGCCGAAACCACGGTGCAGGTGCCGGAGATCCCGGATCGCCCCATGCACCCCGTCCGGCCCGGCAACCGTTCGTCCCGCCCATTGCCGTTCATCACGAAGGCGTTGGCGGCCGTGGCCCACGGCGCATAGCTTGGTCTTTGGCACCACCGCCCGGCCATGGACTACTTCAAGCGCACCCCGATCGGTTACCGGTACATCCTGGTGACGGCCCTGGTGCTCGCCACGCTCTTCCTCTTCCAGGCCTACATGCACCACTACGTGTACGCGGGCCTCAAGGAGATGAACGACTTCAACTGGCTGCGCGAGGCGCCGGTGCCCTACCTCAACTTCCTGTTCTGGGCGCTGCTCTGCCCGCTGGTGTATTCCATCCTGCAACGCCGGCCGCTTTCCGCACGCCCGATGTGGAAGGGCATCGCGGCCCACATCCTTTCGGGCCTGTTGGTGGGCGCGTTGCACGAAGTGGTCACCAGTTCGATCTACTACGCCATCCTTTACCAGACCGGCGATTTCCAGTGGAACGCGGAATACCGGGCCTACGCGCTGAAGGTCCTTCCACCGGCGATCCTGCAGCGCTTCATGGAGTACTGGACCCTGCTGGTGGTGCTCATGGCGGCCGACTACGCGAAGGGCATCCGCGAAAAGCACACGCAGCTCCTGAAGCTGAAGAGCGAGCTGCACATCAGCCAGCTCAACGCGCTGAAGAAGCAGTTGCAGCCGCACTTCCTCTTCAACACGCTGAACACGGTGAGCGCACTGATGGACGAGGACGTACACGGCGCGCGCAAGGTGCTGAGCCGGTTGGGCGGCCTGCTGCGCGTGACGCTGGACAAGGAACGGCGCGACAAGGTGGAGCTCGCGCAGGAGGTGGACCATATCGGCAACTACCTCGGCATTGAATCGGTGCGGTTCCGCGACCGGCTGCACGTGCAGTACGATGTGCCCGCATCGCTGACCGGCGCGCTGGTGCCCAGCATGGTGCTGCAGCCGCTGGTGGAGAACGCCATCAAGCACGGCCCCGATGCGCTGGCCGAGCGCGTGGACATCACCGTGAGCGCCGCGCGCAGCAACGGGTCGCTGGTGCTGCGCGTGACCGACAACGGCCGCGGCTGCCGCGACACCGATGCCGCCATGGAGACCGGCGGCATCGGCCTGCGCAACGTGCGCGAACGCCTGAAGCTGCTGTACGGCGACGATGCCCGCATGGAGCTCGCCTCGCCCGATGGCCGTGGCTTCAGCGTCATCCTTTCACTCCCCTACGAAACCTCACCGCCATGAAGCCGATCCGCGCGATCATCGTCGATGACGAACCCGCCGCCCGCAACCGCCTCATGCGGCTGCTGGAGCAGGATGCCGAGACCGAGCTGGTGGCCGAATGCCGCAACGGCGCCGAAGCGTTGGATGCCGTGCGGAAACACCGGCCCGACCTGATGTTCCTCGACGTGCAGATGCCGCAGCTCAACGGCTTCGACGTGGTGGCCCGCATCCCCGGCGACCGCATGCCCTTCGTGGTGTTCGTCACCGCCCACGACCGGTACGCGCTGCGGGCCTTCGATGTGAACGCCGTGGACTACCTGCTCAAACCCTACGACGACGACCGGTTCTTCGCCTCGCTGGAAAAGGCCAAACGTTCCACCGAACTGCACCACACCAGCAAGCTCACCGGCAAATTGATGGACCTGGTGCGCGCGCACATCCACGCCAGCAGCGAGCACATCGAGCAGTTCATCATCAAGGACAAGGGCCGCGAGTTCAAGGTCGCCGTGGACGACCTGGTGTACCTCCGCTCCGAAGGCAACTACCTGATGCTCCAGACCAAGGACCGCCACCACCTGTACCGCATGACCATGAACGCCGTGGAGGCCGAGCTGGACCCCGCGCGTTTCCTGCGCATCCACCGCAGCTACATGGTGAACAAGGCGCACGTGCGCAACGCCCGGTACAACGGCAACAACGAGTTCGTGTTCACCATGGGCAACGGCGAGCGCATCATCAGCGGTCGCAGCTACAAGGAGCACATCGCGCAGGCCCTTCAGGAAAACCCGGTGCAATGAAACACGCCATGGACCAGCGCAAGATCATCGGCCTGCTCGCTCTATGCACACTGGTGCTGCTGCTGGCCACTCCCTTGCGCATCGGCGGGGGCGAGCGTGCGCCACGGCCAACGACCCAGGCGGGTTGCGCGTGACACCTTCGGCGCTGGCCGCTGGCTGTTGGCCTTTGGCTGCTGGCTTTTGGCTGCTCATGAGTGGCCATTATCCCCAGTCATGGGCCATCCGCAAAAGCAGCCAAAAGCCAGCAGCCAACAGCCAGCGGCTCCCTACCGCTCGAACCTCGTCATGAAGGCGCCGATCTTCCGCTGCTCCAGTTCGATGTCGGCCAACAGCTTGTCGATGAGGTCCGCAGCAACCCACTTCCTGCGTTGAACGACGATCAAGCGGGTTTGCAATTCAAAGGACGACCCAAGAGCGATCTCCAGGTAATGGAGCTTCTGCTTCTCGCTTCGGTGGGCGCTACCTTCAGCAATGTTGGAGGGGACCGAGCAGGCCGCGTCGGTCGCCTGATCACGGATCTTGAAGCCGGTCTGCTGGAGCGGGATCGCATCGAACAGGTCGAACACCCGGTCGGCGATGTCCATGCCCAATTGCCATACCTCGAGTTTCTGGAAGTTCCTCATGGTCGTTGGTTTTCCCGAATATGCGGGATCTCTCCTTGGTGGCGGGCTGCTGGCTTATGGCTCCCGGCTGTTGGCCGCTGACCGATCACGGGTGGCCCCAGGATCTTCTTCTCAGTTGGCAAGGCACCGGGCCATCCGTAGAACAGCCAAAAGCCAGCAGCCATATGCCCCCTCCCTACCTTGCACCCATGCACCTCCGCCCGTCCCGCGCCTTGCGCCTTACCGCACTCGCCCTCACCCTTCACACCGCACCCTTCACACCGCACACCTCCGCCCAGCGCCCGCCCGCGCAACCCCACGCCGCCGAGATCCTGCACCGCATGCAGAAGCTCAACGTGCTGGGCAGTGTGCTGTACATCGTGGCGCATCCCGATGATGAGAACACGCGCCTGATCACCTGGCTGGCCAACGGCAAGAAGGTGCGCACCGGTAACCTCAGCCTCACGCGCGGCGACGGTGGCCAGAACCTGATCGGCCCCGAACTGGGCGATGCGCTCGGCATCATCCGCACGCAGGAACTGCTGGAAGCGCGCCGCATCGATGGCGGTGAGCAGTTCTTCACCCGCGCGGTGGACTTCGGTTATTCCAAGAGCGCCGAGGAGAGTTTTGCGAAATGGGGCAAGCAGGAAGTGCTGAGCGATGTGGTGCGCGTGATCCGCACCTTCCGGCCGGACATCATCATCACACGTTTCTCCACCGAGCCGGGCACCACGCACGGCCACCACACCGCCAGTGCGATCCTCGCGCACGAGGCCTTCGACCTGGCAGGCGATCCGAAGGCCTTCCCGGAGCAGCTTGAGGAGGGACTTGAAGTATGGCAGCCGCGCCGCCTCTTCTTCAACGGCAGCAGCTGGTGGCGCAGGGACCTGAGCGAGCACGCCAAGAGCGATCCCGATTGGTTCACCGTGGACGTGGGCGGCTACGCCCCCTTGCTGGGTGTGAGCTATACCGAACTGGCCGGGCGCAGCCGCAGCATGCACAAGAGCCAGGGCTTCGGCGCGGCGGAAACGCGCGGGGAATCGTTGGAATACCTCAAGTTCGAGAAGGGTGACCGACCGAAGGGGAAGGACATTTTTGAGGGGATCGATATGACGTGGGGGCGGGTGAAGGGGGGG
>JAVFAQ010000117.1:0-9014 GCA_034002325.1 Flavobacteriales bacterium
CCATCAGCATGCCCGTGGGCGATGCCATCAAGGGCCGCCTCTTCAACGTGGTGGGTGCGCCCATCGACGGGATGAAGGCCGTGGACACCGGCAAGAGCTACCCCATCCACCGCGAGGCGCCCAAGTTCGAGGACCTCACCACCAGCACCGAGGTGCTGTTCACCGGCATCAAGGTGATCGACCTGATCGAGCCCTACGCCAAGGGCGGCAAGATCGGCCTGTTCGGCGGGGCCGGCGTGGGCAAGACGGTGCTGATCCAGGAGCTGATCAACAACATCGCCAAGGGCCACAGCGGGTACAGCGTGTTCGCCGGCGTGGGCGAGCGCACCCGCGAGGGCAACGACCTGCTGCGGGAGATGATCGAGGCCGGCATCATCAAGTACGGCGACGACTTCAAGCACAGCATGGAGGAGGGCGGCTGGGACCTGGACAAGGTGGACTACAAGGGGCTGGAGACCAGCCAGGCCACCTTCGTCTTCGGCCAGATGAACGAGCCCCCCGGCGCCCGTGCCCGCGTGGCCCTCAGCGGCCTCACCATCGCCGAGTACTTCCGCGACGGCGACGAGCAGGGCGGCGGCCGCGACATCCTGTTCTTCGTGGACAACATCTTCCGCTTCACCCAGGCCGGCTCCGAGGTGAGCGCCCTGCTGGGCCGCATGCCCAGCGCCGTGGGCTACCAACCCACCCTGGCCACCGAAATGGGCGCCATGCAGGAGCGCATCACCTCCACCAAGCGCGGCTCCATCACCTCCGTGCAGGCGGTGTACGTGCCCGCTGACGACTTGACCGACCCCGCGCCGGCCACCACCTTCGCCCACCTCGACGCCACCACGGTGCTGAGCCGGAAGATCGCCGAGCTGGGCATCTACCCCTCGGTGGACCCGCTGGACAGCACCAGCCGCATCCTCACCCCGGCCATCGTGGGCGATGAGCACTACGACTGCGCCCAGCGCGTGAAGGAGATCCTCCAGCGCTACAAGGAGCTGCAGGACATCATCGCCATCCTGGGCATGGACGAACTGAGCGAGGACGACAAGATGGCCGTGAACCGCGCCCGCAAGGTGCAGCGCTTCCTGAGCCAGCCCTTCTTCGTGGCCGAGCAGTTCACCGGCCTGCCCGGCGTGATGGTGCCCATCGAAGAGACCATCAAGGGCTTCAACATGATCCTGGACGGCGAGATGGACGAGTACCCCGAGAGCGCCTTCAACCTGAAGGGCAACATCGAGGAGGTGATCGCCGCCGGCAAGAAAATGCTGGCCGAGGCCGGCAAGGCGTGAACCAACGCACCACGCTGCGGGTCCGCACCCGTAGCGTCGACCCATCGGGTCGACCGAACGGTGCGGCACGCAGACCACATGGACCCATCGCCAACGCGTCACCATGAAAGTAGAGATCATCACCCCCGACAAGGCCCTGTTCCAGGGCGAGGCCACCTACGTGGGCGTGCCCGGCGTGGACGGCCGCATGGGCTTCCTGGAGAACCACGCCCCGCTGATCACCGTGCTCCGGGCCGGCGAGGTGAAGGTGCGCACCGAAAAGGGCGAGGAACTCTTCCAAGTGAACGGCGGCGTGGTGGAGGTGAGCAACAACACCGTGCTGGTGCTGGCGGAGTGAACCCCGGACATGCACACCATCCGAAAAGCGTCCTCCACAGGGCGCTTTTCATATTTCCGCCCCGGCCGGCGCGCGCGTCGGGGCACCGGCACCCACCTTCGCGGCCGATCCCCTGACCGGCCCACCATGCGCGCACCCTTGCACCTGCTGTCCCTGATCGCCCTCGCCGCCTTGTCCGTGCCGCGCACCGCGCAGGCCCAGTTCGCCATCGGCGACAACGTGTTGAGCCTGGGCGTGGGCCTCGGCGGCCACTACGTCTCCTCCACCGCGCAGTCGCCCGCCCTCGGCCTGGGCTATGAGGTGGGCGTGACGGACCTGGGGCCCGGCGTGCTGGGCCTGGGCGGCTTCCTGGGGTACAAGACGGTGGCCAACAAGTGGCGTTACGCCAGCAACTACCAGTACGACTGGCGCTACACCTACCTGATGATCGGGTTCCGGGGGAACTGGCACTACAACGATTGGCACGGCCTGAGCGAGCTGGACACGTACGGCGGGCTGATGCTGAGCTACAACATCGTGAGCTGGAAGGACCATACGGTGTACCCTTCCGGCGTGGAGCGTGTGACCTCGGGCGGGGCCGCCAGTGGATTGGGTCTCACGGCCCTGCTGGGCGCGCGCTACTATTTCAGCGACCACTTCGCCGCCCAGGCCGAGCTGGGCTACGGCATCTCGGTGCTGAGCTTGGGCGTGGCCTACCGGTTCTGAGCGGGCGATCGTCGCCGACGCGGCCACCCCGCCCCCGCCCGTCCACACCCCGTCGTGCATAGACCGGCCCCGGCCGCCCGCGCGCGCATCCGCCCGGGCCGTTGCTTTGGGCCGTGCCCCGCTGCCGGGGTGCGCACACGCACCATGGGAAGTTTCCGCATCGAAGGCGGCCACCGCCTGCAAGGCACCCTCGAGCCGCAGGGCGCCAAGAACGAGGCCCTGCAGATCCTCTGCGCCGTGCTCCTCACCAAGGAGCCGGTCACCGTACACAACGTGCCGGACATCGTGGACGTGAACAAGCTCATCGACCTGCTGCGGCAGATGGGCGTGCGCGTGGAGGCGCTCGGGGGCGGCAGCTGGCGCTTCACGGCCAGCGACGTGGACATCGAGTTCTTCCTGCGGCCGGAGTTCAAGGCCCTGGGCGGCGGGCTGCGCGGCAGCGTGATGGTGGTGGGTCCCTCGTTGGCCCGCTTCGGCAAGGGCTACATCCCCACCCCGGGCGGCGACAAGATCGGCCGGCGCCGGCTGGACACCCACTTCATCGGCTTCCAGCAGCTGGGCGCCACCTTCAGCTACGACGCCAAGGAGGGCTTCTTCAAGGCCGAGGCCAGGCAGCTCAAGGGCACCGACATGCTGCTGGACGAGCCCAGCGTGACCGGCACGGCCAACATCGTGATGGCCGCCGTGCTGGCCGAGGGCCGCACCACCATCTACCACGCCGCCTGCGAGCCCTACCTGCAGCAGCTCTGCCGCATGCTCAACCGCATGGGCGCCAAGATCGGCGGCATCGGCAGCAACCGCCTCGTCATCGACGGCGTGAAGGAGCTGGGCGGCACCGAGCACACCATGCTGCCGGACATGATCGAGATCGGCTCCTTCATCGGCCTGGCCGCCATGACGCGCAGCGAGGTGCGCATCACCAACACCGGCTACGACCATCTGGGCTGCATCCCCGACGTGTTCCGCCGGCTGGGCATCATCGTGGAGCGCCACGGCGACGACATCCTGGTGCCCGCCCAGGAGCACTACGCCGTGAGCACGTACATCGACGGCAGCATCATGACCATCAGCGACCATCCGTGGCCCGGCTTCACGCCCGACCTGCTGAGCATCGTGCTCACCGTGGCCACCCAGGCCCGCGGCAGCGTGCTGGTACACCAGAAGATGTTCGAAAGCCGCCTGTTCTTCACCGACAAGCTCATCGACATGGGCGCGCAGATCATCCTGTGCGACCCGCACCGCGTGGTGGTCAACGGCCACGACTTCGGCCAGCCCCTGCGCGGGATCCGCATGACCAGCCCGGACATCCGCGCGGGCGTGGCCCTGCTGATCGCCGCCCTGAGCGCCGAGGGCACCAGCATGATCGACAACATCGGGCAGATCGACCGCGGCTACCAGCACATCGACGCCCGGCTGCGGGCCTTGGGCGCGCGCATCGAGCGGACGTAGGCCGGCCGGCGCGCCTGCCTGTCCGGCAGGCAGGCGGGCGGCCCTCGGGCGACTTAAATTTGCCCGATGGAACACCGCACCCTCATGTCCAAGACCCGCATCATCACCATCGCCGCCCTGGCCCTGCTGGCCATCTACGGCTTCACCAGCCGCATGGGCGACGAGCCCGCCGTCACCGTGGACGAGACCGGCGCGAAAGTGGGCACCGCCATCGGCGACAAGGCCCCGGAGCTGGCCTTCATGGACCCCGACGGCACCAAGGAACTCAAGCTCTCCAGCCTGCGCGGGAAGTACGTGCTGATCGATTTCTGGGCCAGCTGGTGCGGCCCCTGCCGGCGCGAGAACCCGAACATCGTGGCCGCCTACGACAAGTACAACAAGGCCAAGTTCAAGAGCGGTAAAGGCTTCGAGATCTACAGCGTGAGCCTGGACCGCGACCGCGCCGCCTGGAAGAAGGCCATCGCCCAGGACGGCCTGAAGTGGAAGTGGCACGTGAGCGACCTCAAGCATTGGGCCTCGGAAAGCGCCCAGCTGTACGGGATCCGGTCCATCCCCATGAGCTTCCTGATCGATCCCGACGGGGTGATCATCGCCCGCAACCTGCGCGGGGCGGCCCTGCACCAGGAGCTGGACAAGCACGTGAAGAGCCTCTAAGGCGCCCGGTGCGGCGGCGCATCCCGGGCCCATGCCCGGCCTGCCAACCTGTCCCGTACGCCCCGCTGGCACCGAAGTTGGTCCCGCAGGCCGCCATGAGCGCGGCGGAGACCGCATGCCCCAATGAGGAACCCCTTCCGCCGCAAGGAAAAGCCGATCAGACACATGGAGAACGAGACCGTGAAGGACCCCCATCAGCCCCAAACCCCCGAAGCCGGGCCCCACGCCGAACCCCGGGCCACTGACACGGCCGAGGCCGCCGATGCCGCGACTGACAGCCCGTCAGCCTCGGAAATGGCCGGTGAGCTGGACGCTCTGCGCGCCGAGCTGCAGGCCGTGCAGGACAAGTACGTGCGCCTCTATGCCGAGTTCGACAACTTCCGCAAGCGCACCGCCAAGGAGAAGCTGGACCTGATGCAGTACGGCGGCGAAGGCACCCTGCAGGACGTGCTGCCCGTGCTGGACGACCTGGAGCGCGCCGTGGCCAACAACGAGCAGGCCACCGACATCGCCCCCGTGAAAGAGGGCTTCGTGCTGATCCAGCAGAAGCTCCTGCACATCCTGGCCGGCCGCGGGCTCAAGCCCATGGACGACCCCAAGGGCCAACCCTTCGACACCGACCGCCACGAGGCCGTCACCCAGATGCCCGCCCCGACCGAGGAGCTCAAGGGCCATGTGATCGAAGTGGCCCAGCAAGGCTATACCCTCCACGACAAAGTGCTGCGCTACGCCAAGGTGGTGGTGGGCGCCTGAACCCCACCGCAGCACCGCCCATGACCCCCGAACACCGCAGCCGCCACGTCGCCCGCACCACGGGCCGTGCGCGCCGCACCGCCCCATGAGCAAGAAGGACCCGTACGAAGTGCTCGGCGTGGCCCGCAACGCCGGCGCCGACGAGATCAAGAAGGCCTACCGCAAGCTGGCCATCAAGTACCACCCGGACAAGAACCCGGGCGACAAGGCCGCAGAGGAGAACTTCAAGGAGGCCGCCGCCGCGTACGAGATCCTGAGCGACGCCGACAAGCGCGCCCGCTACGACCGTTTCGGCCACCAGGGCATGGGCGGCGCCGGCGGCGGCGGCTTCCATGGCGGCGGCATGAACATGGAGGACATCTTCTCCCAGTTCGGCGACATCTTCGGCGATGCCTTCGGGGGCGGCGCGTTCGGTGGTTTCGGCGGAAGGAGCGGTGGCCGCCGCGTGGTGAAGGGCAGCAACCTGCGCGTGCGCATCAAGCTCACCCTGGACGAGATCGCCCACGGCGTGGAGAAGAAGATCAAGGTCACCAAACTGGTGCGCGGCAAGGGCAGCGAGTACGGCCCCTGCGCCACCTGCGGGGGCAGCGGCCAGGTGCGCCGCGTGCAGAGCACCTTCCTGGGCCAGATGCAGACCGTGACCACCTGCCCGGCCTGCGGCGGCGTGGGCCAGAGCGTGAGCAAGCGCGCCCCCGGCAGCGATGAGCACGGGCTGGTGCGCGAGGAGACGGTGGTGCCCATCCACATCCCCGCCGGCGTGGCCGAGGGCATGCAGCTCAACATCAGCGGCATGGGCAACGAGGCCCCCGCCGGCGGCGTGCCCGGCGACCTGCTGGTGGTGATCGAGGAGGAGCAGCACCCCGAGCTGCGCCGCGACGGCATGAACCTGCACCACGAGGCCTTCATCAACATGGTGGACGCCGTGCTGGGCGGGCAGATCGAAGTGCCCCTGGTGAAGGGCCGCGCCAAGGTGAAGATCGAACCCGGCACCCAGAGCAACCACGTGCTCCGCCTGCGCGGCAAGGGTCTGCCCGATGTACACGGCCGCGGCCAGGGTGACCTCTTCGTACACATCGCCGTGTGGACCCCCACCAACCTGACCAAGGCCGAGAAGACCGCCCTGGAAAAGCTGCGCGAGAGCCCCGGCTTCCAACCCCGGCCCACCGCCAAGGACAAAGGCTTCTTCGAGCGGGTGAAGGAGATGTTCGGGGGGTAAGGCCCCACCGCTACCGGGCGCCTACCGCGCCACCACCAGCCTGCCCGCGCAATACGTGCCGTGGCCACCGGCCATCACGTAGTGGTACACACCGGCGCCGAACCGATCGCCGGGCACTTCCACCATGCCCTGGATCGCGGTGGCCCATACCGGGCGGCCCGCCACGTCGAACACGGAAAGCTCCGTGCGCTCATCGGGGAAGCCTTCCGCCACGGCCGTGGTGACCAAGGGCACCGGGTGGATGCCGGGTGAGCAGACCGTGCTGCGGACCGCCGCGGCCGCCTGCTCTTCCGTACCACCACCGGCACCACCCATGGATTTCGGCGCTGCCGGGACACATGTGGCCATGCCCGCTTCCACCGCGTCCCAATGCACCGTGCCCGCCGTCACGTCCCGTTCCAACCGGGTAAGGCAGGCGATGCGCTCCGCCATCTCCTGATGCTCCGCAGGCACCCACAGCAGGATGCTGTCCATCAGATGCACCGCGTGGTCCAAGCGGCCGCCGCCCCGGTGGGCCTGCGCCTTGAACAACGCGGCGGCCAGCCGCACATCGTCCAGCCCGTCCGTGACCGCTTGTGCGATCCGTGCATCCAGCACTTCGTCCATCCGCGCCAGATGGATGTCCGTGGCGGTATCGGATGGCAGGGTGGTGATCTGCCCCTTGGCCAGCGCCTCGCTGTAGCTGTCGCGCAGGCCATCGCGGTTCAGGCCGTCTATGTATGCTTCATCGGTCGTGGGATCGCTCAGGTCGTTGGCCAGGATCTGCGTGTAGAGCGCAAGCGCCGCCCGCTCGTTGTCCGGTGCCTGCTCATCGGTCTCCAGCAGCTTGGCGGCCAAAGCGGCCACGTGCAGCGGCACGGTGCCCAAGCTGTCCGTGTCCACATCGCGGCACGTGGTGCAGGCCAGCAGGGCATCCTCCTCCGGCTCGCCCGGCTCTTCGGGGTCCACCGGGCAGGGCGGCACCGGGCAGGGGTCGTTGGCCTGGCCGCACAAGGTGGCCGTGGCACCGAACGGATCGGCGAAGACCACCGGCACCGGCGTGGTGCAATTCGTGGCCACATCGTATTCCGCCGCCGTGAGCGCCGTGCTGGGCGTGCCCTCCCAGATGTTGTACCGGGCCACCTGCGTGCCGTACGGCTGGCACAGATAGGTGCCGTTGACCGTAAGGCCCATGCCCGTCACCAACGGCGTCAGGTCGTTGTGGCCCAGGTTCAGGTAGCAGCGCTCGGCATCGCTCAGACCGATGCTGGTCCCATTGTCCACCACGGTCACGGGATCATGCGGCACGATCGAGGAACCGTCCAGATGCAGCACCGCATCGAAGCCCGCCATGATGCCCGTCGAGCTGTTGCGGCTGATGCTGCCGCAAGCCACAAAGGCCGTCACCCCGTACACCCCCAGGCCCACCACGTTGTCATTGAAGGCCGGATCGTACACACGCAATTTGGCCGTGCCGGTGATGGTCACCCCCACCGAATTGGCCGTGGCCGCGCATTGCTCCAGCACCGATGCATCGCTGACCTGGATGGCGTTGAGCCCCTCCACACAGTTGGTGAACACGCCGCGTGTCACCTCCAGGCCCTTGCCATAGCTCTGCATGCCCGTTTGGCAATGCTCGAACCGGCAATCCACCACGGGCGGCGTATGGCCCAGGAGCGTATTGTATGCGTACAGCCCCCACATTCCCCGCTCGAACCGGCTGTTCGACAGCGTGACATACCGCTGGCCATTCAGCCGCAGGCCCCGATGACCGTTGGGTGCGGCGATAGAGGTGACCCGTGCCTCCACGAAGCGGATGACGCAGGTATTGGTCACGGGCGGCACGAGCCGGGCATAGTCCGCCAGCTCCGCAGTGGCCGTCTCCAGGGAGAACTCCACCAGCTCATCGGGGCCGTAGAGGCTTTCCTGCTCCACGCTCAGGATGCGGCGGTATTGGATGTCGCTGCGCACGATGAAGCGGCTGTCCGCCCCGGCCGTGATGTTCGCGCTGGGCGTGCGGGTGTTGGTGAAACGCAGCTTGCCCCGCGTGGCTGTGGGGAAGGCCGTGGAAACGATGTTGAACACCGCACCGGCGCCGATGGCCAGTTGCCCCGCGATCTCCACCTCGCTGGCGCTGCCCTCCAGCCGAAGCACGGCCCCGGCCTGGTACACCAAGGTGCCATCATCGGGTACCTCATCACCTTGCTCAATGATCACGCGGCCGCCATTGGCCACGTTCAGTTCGGCGCCGCCCATGATCACCAGCTTGCCTCCCCGCTTCACACGCAGCACGGCATCGGCGCCCACGTCCAAACGCGCGCCGGGCTGCAGCAGCAGGGTGCTGCCGTTGTCCACGATCACCTCGCTGTTGGGTTCCAGGTTGAACCAAGTGCCAGCCTTGCATTGCAGCACGGTGGGGCTGGTGAACAATTTTTCCCCGTTGAACATCAACGGATCTCTCCGCCGTGTGGGACTTGTACCACGATCCAGTAGCAAGGTGTTCCCGGCGGTGAGGTTCTGTCCCAGCCCCCTAAATTCCCGGACGCGTTTATGGTCGCAGAACCATAAACCGTTTACCCATGAAAGAGAGGAAGAAGTTCAGCAAGGACGAGAAAGTGCGGATCGTACGAGAGGCCGCCGAGCA
>JAVFAQ010000118.1:0-8973 GCA_034002325.1 Flavobacteriales bacterium
ACCAACGTGTTCCAATGGACGGTACACAACGGCACCTGCCCCAACAGCGGCACCAGCGATGAGGTGACCATCGTGCTCTTCGATGCCAACGCGCCCCCCGCCGATGCCGGCCCCGACCAGGAACTCTGCTTCCCGATCGATGCGGCCACGCTGGCCGGCAACCCCGTCGTGGGCGCCGCCACCGGCACCTGGACCGTGACCGGCGGCACGGGCGACTTCGCCGACGCCAACGACCCGCAGACCGCGGTGAGCGGCCTTGCGATCGGCATCAACACCTTCGCCTGGACCATTGAGAGCGGCGATTGCGCCACCACCACCGACGAGGTGAGCATCCTCGTGTTCGACCCCGCGAACCCCGATGCCTTCGCCGGCATGGACCAGGCGCTGTGCATGCCGCAGGATTCGGTCCACATGGCGGGCAGCCCGCTCACCGTGCCGGCCACCGGCACCTGGACCCTGGTGAGCGGCAGCGGCACACCGGTGGACGCCAACGACCCGCTCACCCTGATCGAGGGCCTGTCCGTGGGGCCCAACGTGTTCCAATGGACGGTACACAACGGCACCTGCCCCAACGGTGCCACCGACGACCTGGTGACCATCACGGTCTACTCGGACAGCACCGCCGCCGCCAATGCCGGGCCGGACTACGCCATCTGCCTGCCCAACACCAGCATCTTCCTTGATGCCGAGACGCCGCCGGCACCGGCCGTGGGCACCTGGACGCTGATCGAAGGCGGCGGTGACATCGTGAACGTGAACGACCCGAACACCGAGGTCATCGACCTGCCACAGGGCACCAACATCTTCGTGTGGACGCTGGACTGGGACCCCTGCCCCAACAACGGCATCCTCACCGACACCATGGTGGTGAGCGTGTTCGACCCCTTCGCGCCGGTGGCCGATGCGGGCGACGACCAGTTCTTCTGCTCCCCGGTGGACGGCACCGTCATGGCGGCCAACACCCCGGCCATACCGGGCGTGGGCAGCTGGGAGGTGATCGCCGGAACGGCCCAGGTGGAGGACCCCGCGGACCCCGCCACCGCAGTCACCGGCCTCACCGTGGGCGTGCATCAACTGGTGTGGACGATCATCAACGGCCAATGCGGCTTCGGGCCGGCGGGATCGATGGACACGGTGGCCATCACCGTGTACGACGGGGAGGCCCCCGAGGCGGTGACCGGCGATGACATCAGCTGGTGTACGCCGGTGAACAGCGCGGTGCTCCAAGCGAACGACCCCGTGTTCCCCGCCACCGGCACCTGGACCCCGGTGAGCGGCACCGGCACGATCGTGGACCCGAGCGACCCGCTCACCGCCGTGCTGGACCTGGGCGTGGGGCAGCATGACTTCCTGTGGACGATCGACAACGGCCCGTGCGGCAGCAGCTCGGCCGGCATCAGCGTGTTCATCCACGATGGCGACAGCGACCCCGCCGATGCCGGTGCGGACCAGGCCCTGTGCGGACCCATCGACCAGGCCCAGCTTGCCGCCAACCTGCCGGTGTTCCCCGCCACGGGACAGTGGAGCGTGCTGGGCGGCGGCGGTGACTTCGCCGACCCGGCCGACCCCCAGACCACCGTCTCGGGCCTGCAGTTCGGCGACAACGTGTACCTGTGGACCATTGCCAACGGCCCCTGCGGCACCACGGACGCCACGGTGACGATCACCCTGTACGACGAGGCGCAGGCCGCCGCCGATGCGGGCCCCGACCAACAGCACTGCTCGCCCGTGGAAAGCATCGGCCTGCAGGCCAACACGGCCATCGCGCCCGCCACCGGCGGTTGGACCATCGTGAGCGGCGCCGCGGACATCAGCGACCCGGGCGACCCGCAGGCGGTGCTCACCGGCATGGGCCCGGGCGTGATCGTCCTGGAGTGGGCCATCAGCAACGGCCCTTGCACCGAAGGCCCCACCACGGACCAGGTGACGATCGAGGTCTTCGACGGCAGCGCACCGGTGGCGGCGGCCGGCCCGGACCAGAGCTTCTGTACGCCGATCGATGGCGAAGTGACCATGTTCGCCAGCGCCCCGCAACCGCCGGGCACCGCATTCTGGGAACTGCTCACCGGCGCCGGCACCATCGCCGATCCCGCATCGCCCTTCACGGCCGTCACCGGCCTGGGCCCGGGTGAGAACACCTTCCAATGGACGGTGGACAACGGCGTGTGCGGCAGCACCACCGACGCGGTGAGCATCTTCGTGTACGACCACACCGTGCCCGCCGCTGATGCCGGCGTGGACCAGGAGTTCTGCCAGGACGTTACCGGCACCCATCTCGCCGCCGTGCCCGCCACCGGCACCGCCCACGGGACATGGAGCGCCATGGGCAGCGGCACCATCGCCGATGCCACCGATCCCGGCACCTGGGCGGACGGCCTTCCGCTGGGGGACCACGGCTTCGTGTGGACCGTGTACAACGGGGACTGCGGCACCACGGCCGACACCATGCGGGTGCGGATCGCGGACTGCCTCACGCTGGTGATCCCCGACGCCTTCTCGCCCAACGGCGACGGGGTGAACGACACGTACGAGATCCACAATCTGGACGCCTACCCGGACAACAGCTTCCAGGTGTTCAACCGCTGGGGCAACAAGGTGGTGGACCGCGCACCGTACCGCAACGACTGGGACGGCACCAGCCAGTTCGGCGCCGCCTTCGGTGAGAAGCTGCCGGAAAGCACCTACTACTACGTCCTCGACCTGAACAACGGTGACGAGCCGTTCACGGGCTTCATCTACCTGCGCCGATGATCCACAGCACCCGCACGCTGCCCGCCATGGGCACCGGCCTTCGCCGCAGCATCGGCCTGGTGACGGCGTTGGCCACCGCCACGGCCATGCTGGCCCAGCAGGACCCGCAGTTCACGCAGTACATGTTCAACATGCTGGCCCTCAACCCGGCCTACGCCGGCAGCGAGGAGCGCGTGAGCATCAAGGGCCTGAGCCGCCACCAATGGGTGGGCTTCGAGGGTGCGCCCACCACGCAGACCCTCACCGCCCATGCACCGGTGTGGCATGAGAGCCTCGGCGTGGGCGGCACCATCCTGCGCGACACGCACGGGCCCATCACGCAGTACACCTTCAACGCCGACGTGTCGTACCGCATCCACATGGGCGATGCCAAGCTGGCCTTCGGGATCAAGGGCGGGATCAACCTGCTCCAAGGGCGCTTCGCGGAACTCAACCCGCTGCAGCCCGGCGACCAGGTGTTCCAAGAGAACGTGAACACCAAGCTCGACCCCCAGTTCGGCTTCGGCGTGATGTACTACAGCGACCGGTTCTACGTGGGCCTCAGCACGCCGAAGGTCCTGCGCACCGAGTTCTTCCGCACCGACTCGCTGATGTTCGTCTCCGAGCCCGGCCAGCGCCCGCACTACTTCCTCAGCGGCGGGTACGTGTTCGACCTGGGGCTGTACCACAAGTTCAAGCCCACCGTGCTGCTGAAGGCCGTGCAGGGCGCACCGGTGAGCTTCGACCTCAGCGCGAACTTCCTCTTCTACGAGAAGTTCTGGCTGGGCGCCATGTACCGCCACACGGACGCCGTGGGCGTGCTGGCCCAGTACCACATCACCAACGGCCTGTCCATCGGCTATGCCTACGATTTTCCCCTGTCGCCCTTCCGCGACCACAGCGGCGGGTCGCATGAGATCATGATCGGCATCGGCCTGGGCGACCCCGTGAAAGGCGTCCGTTCACCGCGCTACTTCTGATGATGGCACCCCACGACCGATCCCCTGCCCTGGCCGGCGCCATCGCCCTGGCGGCCCTGCTGTGCGCACCGGCGGTGCAGGCGCAGCACCTGAAGAACCGCCTCGCCGAGCAGGCCATGGAGGTGTTCGACCACCCGCGGGCCGCCGCGATCTACGAACAGATGCACGCCCAGGGCAAGGCCGGCCCCGATGAGCTGCGCAACCTGGCCGTGGCCTACCGGCGCATGGGCGACGGCCCGGCGGCCGAGAGCGCCCTGCTGCGGCTGATGGCCAGCGGCGGGCAGGGTCCGGACGACGTGCTGGAACTGGCCGATGTGATGCGCGCCAACGGCAAGTACGACGAGGCCCTGGAGTGGTACGGCAACTATGCGGCGTTGCGGCCCGAGGACCCGCGCGGCCTGGCCTACACCGATGACCCCGGCTTAGTGGCCCGCCTGCTGGCCGACAGCACCAGCGCCACCATCCGCACGGTGCCCATCAACTCGCCGCAGGCCGACCTGGGCATGTCCATCCTCGAAGAGCTGCTGTTGTTCTCCAGCGCGCGCGGTGAAGGGGCCGGCGGAAAGCGCGCCTACCGGTGGGACGGCCAGCCCTACCTCAACCTGTACTCCGCGCTGCTCAAGGGCGAGACCGCCGAGGAACCCATGGTGATGCGCAAGGACATCAACAGCCGCTACCACGATGGCACGGTGACCTACGACTCACTGGCGAAGCGCATGTACTTCACCCGCAACCAGGTGCATTACGGCGTGCGCTCCAAGGCCCGAGGTGGTGAGCTGAAGCTGGGCATCTTCTTCTCCGACGTGGTCACCGGCGAGTTCGGCCAGCCCGAGTGGGGCAACCTGATCCCCTTCGACCACAACGACCCGGAACACAACCTGGGCCACCCGTGCATCTCGCCGGACGGCCGCCACATCTACTTCGTGAGCGACATGCCCGGCGGCCTGGGCGGCACCGACATCTGGTACAGCGAGAACCTCGGCAACCAGTGGGGCCGACCGCAGAACATGGGCGCACCGGTGAACACCCCCGGCGATGAAATGCACCCGTTCATGTGGACGGACAGCCTGCTGTACTTCGCCAGCACGGGGCACCCCGGCCTGGGCGGGCTGGACCTCTTCCGCGTGCGGCTCACCCCCTCCGGCGCGGGCAACGTGTTCAACCTGGGCCACCCCATGAACACCAGCCACAACGACCATGGCCTGATCCTGATCGACGACAGCACCGGCTTCTTCGCCAGTGACCGCCCCGGGGGCCTGGGCAGCGACGACATCTACGGATGCACCATCCGGCCGCCCGTGGTGCGCCTGAGCGGTGTGGTGGTGGACAAGGCCACGCAACAGCCCATGCCCCACGCCGTGGTGATGGTGCGCGATGCCGACGGGAGCGTGCTGGCCCGGCTGGAGACCGATGCCCGGGGCGCCTTCGACACGGCCGCGGCCTATCGCCCGGCATACCGCGTGGCCGCCACGCACAACGGCTACCACGAGACCATGCTGATGGTGGACACCGACACCGGCCGCCTCACCGACATGGTGCTGGAGATGACCAAGTACGACCGCGCCGCCGCAGGCACGGTGTACCATGGTGAGACAGGCGGGCCCTTGGCCGGCGTGAAGGTGGTGATCACCGACCTGCAGGACCGCGTGCTGGACTCGTTGGTGACCGATGCCGACGGCCGGTACGAGTTCCCGCTGAGCGAGGAGGGCGACTACCGCGTGAAGGTGGACAAGGACGGGTTCTTCAAGCAGAGCGCGCGCATCAGCACCCGCGACCAGGCCACGCCGCAGGTGGTCACGGATTTCCGCCTGTTCCCGTTGAAGGTGGACCAGGTGGTGCGGCTGGACCACATCTTCTACGACTACAACAAGCACGACATCCGGCCCGATGCCGCGCTGGAGCTGGACAAGGTGGTGCAGCTGCTGGAGGAGAACCCGAACGTGAAGATCGAGCTGGGCTCGCACACCGATTGCCGCGGCCGTGACGCCTACAACATGAGCCTCTCGCAGAAGCGGGCGAAGAGCGCGGTGGACCACATCATCTCCAAGGGCATCGCCAAGGACCGGCTGCGGAGCAAGGGCTACGGCGAGTCGCGGCCCTCGGAGGATTGCGCATGCGAGACATGCACCGAGGAACAACATGCGCGCAACCGGCGCACGGAATTCCGGGTGCTGTCGATCGAATGATCGTGAGGTAGGGACCAAGGGGAGAGCGGGCTGCCTGGGGGGGCGGCCCGCTCGGTTTTTGGGGGGTGGGCTCACCGCTCCCCCGCCCGTTCCGCGTAGAAACCGCCCCCGGCCGCGATGCGTGCGAAGGCTTGCCGCGCGCCGGCATGGTCGCCGAGCTGCTCCAGGGTGAGGGCGTGGTACCACCGGGCCTCCTCGTCGAAGGTGTCGATGCGGTGCGTGGCGGCCTGTGCCAGGAAATTCTCCGCCCGGGCGTACGCGCCCAGGTTGTACGCGCACAGGCCGGCGTAGAACAGCGCGTTCACGTCGTCCGGGTATTGGTCCAGCACGAAGAGCAGCTCCACCAGTGCGGCCTTGTGGTCGTGCGCATGGAAGCGGGCCATCGCCGCATCCATGAAGGGCAGGTAGGCCATGGTGCGCACCTGGCCGGTGGCGGCGTTGCGCGCATCGTGGTCGGCGTGGGCGGCGGGGGTGTGGCCCTGCCACTGGTGCAGCACGGGCTCGTAGGGGTGGAGCTCATCGGGATGCACCAGCTTGTACCCGTGCAGGAACACCAGTTGCCGCGACGGCCGATGCGCGGGCACCGGGCGCGGGGCCGTGCGGGGGGGCGTGGCGGTGTCCGGTGCGCGGGCCTCCATGCGGTCGATGGAGGTGCGCTCCACCATGTGGCGCATGGCCTCGTGGTGGCGTTCATCGGCGGCGTGGCCGATGCGCTCGTTCGCGGGCCGCTCCTCGGCTTCCATCACCTCGGCCACCTCCATCGGCGGCAGGGCCTCCACCGGCGCGGGTGCGGTGGGCATGGTCGGGCGCAGGGGACGCTCCGGGGCCACCGGCGCGGGTCGTTCCATCATGGGGGACACCACCAGCCAGGTGCCGCCCAGCAGCAGCGCCCCGACCACCACGAGGAGGGTGCGCCCGCGCGACGGGGGCGGTGGCGGCCCGGGCGGGGGCGGGCGCAGGGTGCGCAGGGCCTCGATCGCGCCCGGCAGGTGCAGGCCGTCCATGGCGTCGCGCAGCAGCGGGTCGGCCTCCATGGCACGTTCCACGGCGTGCCGTTGGTCCGGATCGCAGCGGCCGGCGGCGTAGGCCTCCAGCAGTTCGCGGGAAACGGGTCCGCCCGGCGCGAAGGGGTGGTCAGGGGTTCGGGTCGGCATGGCCTTGGAGGATCCGGCGCAGGTTGCGGCGCCCGTTCTGCAGGTGGCTGCGCACTTGTTCGATGGTGTGGCCGGTGCGGTCGGCCACGTGGGCATAGCTGAGTCGTTCCAGATGGAAGAGCCGCACACAGGCGCGTTGCTCGGCGTTGAGTTGTTCGATGGCCTGCTCCAGGCGCTCGAGGTCGGCCTCGCGCAGCCGGGCCTCGCCGTCGTCCTCGTCATCGGGCAGGGGCAGCCCGTCGATGTCGGCATGGTGCCGGGCGCCGCGCAGGGCGAGCAGGCAGCGGTTGCGCATCACGGCATGGGCCCAGGGTCGGAACCGCGCCACGTCATGGCGCAGCAACAGCGCGGGCAGGTCGGCGAAGAGCTGCATCACCGTGTCGCGCGCGCGGTCGGTGTCCTTCAGGTACTTCATGCCCGTGCCGAAGAGCAGGTGGGCGTAGCGGTCCCACAGGGTGGCCAACGCCTCGTTGCGGTGCGGGGGCGCCGCACGCACCGCGGCCGCCAGCTCCTCGTCGCTGGCGTCCACGGAACGTTGTCGGCGCATGAACATGGTCGGGGATGCCGGTCAAAGGTCGGGATCATCGTGGCGGGCGCGGGCGGCCTGGACCATCTCCTGATAGGTGCGCGTCTCGATCACCACCACGCCACCGGTCACATCGCCGTACTTGGCGGGCAGCCCACCGGTGTACACGCTGATGCTGCCGATGGCGCTGGGCGGTATGCGGGGCACGCTGCCCGTCACCTTGATGCCGTCGATGAAGGACACCATGTTCTCCGTGCGCGACCCGCGGAAGTGCAGCCCGCTGCCGTCCATGGCGGCGGTGACCCCCGCGAAGTTGTTGCTCACCAGGGCGATCGGGTCGCGTTTGTTGGGGTCGCGGGCGATCTCCTCGTGCAGCAGGCTCATGCGCGCGGGGTCGTCGATGTCGATGAGCTTGCGCCGATAGCCGATGATCACCACCGCAGTATCGCTCAGGGTGTGGAACCGCATGCGCACGTCGTGGAGGTAGGTGGCGCGGTCTGCGGTCACGGCGATGTCGGCCACTTCCACCGGGGCGAAGCTCACGTTGCTGATGCGCACGCTGTGGCGGCCGGCGGGCATGGGCTTGAGCACGAAGCGGCCGTCGATGTCGGTGACGGCGCCCACCACGTTGCCGTTGTGCTCGGCGATCACGTTGGCGCCGGGCACCGAGAGGCCGTCGGGGCCCAGTACGCGGCCGCGGATCTCACCGTGCTGGGCGTGGGCGCCGATGGTGAGCAGCAGCGCCAGGGGAAGGAGGGAATGAGTGCATCGCATGGTCATGGGGTTTGACCATGGGATGCGCCAGGGGGGCGGATCGCACAACCCCAAGCGTCGTTTGACCTCGGGGGTGGGTCCTCCTCTCAAGTGGAACTCTTTCCATTGCACGGGTGCCGGCGTGTTGAGCTTGTAGTGCCCGGCGCTTGAATGCGGATGGTCCTCCGGGACGCTCACCAGCCGCCATTTCGGTTGCAAGGGGTGGTTGTGGATGTGCCTCAGCTTTTGCTCGGCCATGGCGGGCGGGAAGCAAAGCTGGATGTCGGCGGAGGTTTCCCACGCCCGGTGCCACTGCCCCGTACCGGACATCACCTGTACACCCGGCGGTCCGGTTTTTCGTGGATCGCATCGTGCAGCCGGGTACGGTCGATCAATGGGATATGGGCCCAGGGAACGAACGTGCAGAAGTACAGGCTGCCGGTGGCGGGCTGCAATTTTCCCAGGACCATGGGGGAAGGAGGTCGGGGGCCTACAGCTCCTCCGCCACCACCTCCTTCACACCGGGCACCTAGTGCTTGAGCATGTTCTCGATCCCCTGCTTCAGGGTGATGGTGCTGCTGGGGCAGCAGCTGCACGAGCCGCGCAGGGTGACGGTGACGATGCCCTCATCGAACGACTTGAAG
>JAVFAQ010000119.1:0-8931 GCA_034002325.1 Flavobacteriales bacterium
TATCGCCCACGATCAAGAAACCGCCATCGGGTGTGCGCTTCACTTGACGGCCGATCATGTAATGGTCTTCGGTGGGGCCGCTGAACACGCGGGTCCAGAGGGTATCGCCCGCGGCGTTGAAGCGCATAAGGTAGACCTCGTCGTAGCCGGTGGTGTCCTCGCTGGCACCGCCTACGATATAGCCACCGCCGGGGATGGTGTCGCAACAATTGGCCCAGCCGGTCACAGTGTTATGTAAGGCCCTCCACGCTCTTTTCTCCCATATTTTGTTTCCTGCGATGTCAACGTGGGTGAGTAGGGCAGATGCATGAAAGAACCACTCCCCGGGAGAGAGACTATCATAATCGCTGCTCACCGAAAACACTGTATATCCCTGTTCCAAAATCACTATATCTGTGGCCGATTGCTGATATCCCAATCCGAAGGCATCATACCGTTCGTTGAAACCCTGACCCATGGCCAGGGTTTCAACAAGCAGCAATGCCGCCAAGCAAACGGAGCGCATGGATCAGCGATGTTGGACCATCACTTTTAAACCTCCGCAGGGTCTCCGCGCTCGCGAGGCTTTGCGAAGCGATGGCGGGACCCTGCGGTCTTGATGTTGCGATCGTCGGCCTCATCATCGTATTTCTTTCCCGCCAAGATACTTGAACTCCTGATATGCGATGCCTGCGTATCCATGTTGCCCACGATCATGCTCCGGGCCGCAGGGGTCGCCCGCTCTTCCTGCGTGCTGCTTCACAAAGCCTTGTGGTGACCGCCTCGTGATCGACCGCAGGACTGCTGTGGAGGTTGGGGTGACCATATAGCGGTGTGGGATCAGCTTTGAGTCGGCCACGATCGGACCGCTCCACCACCCCTCACTTTTTCTGATACGCCGATCCGCAATATGACCGTTGGCCGACATCCGGTCAGCTATCGCCGGTGTAAGTTCGCATCGGTCTGGCCCTTCCGATCGCCCATGCGCCGTTGGTTCAATCTCGCCCTGTCGTTCTTCGTCGTCGCCGCCACGATCGGCGCCCTGCTGCGCCTGATCTTCGTGGTGGAGATCCCGTGGCTCGTCTTCAAGCCATGGATGCACGCGCACTCGCACGTGGCCATGCTGGGCTGGCTCTTCCCCGCGTTGGTGATCGCGTTGCTGCGGCAGGACGAAGGCCCCGCCCCGCGCGGCTTCCACCGGTGGATGGCCGCCGCCCAGCTCTTCGTGGCCGGCATGCTGCTGAGCTTCCCCGTGCAGGGCTACGGCCCCATTTCCATCGCCTGCTCCCTGGGCCAGATGCTGGTGGCCTACGTGCTCATCGCCCAGGTATGGCGCCACACCGCCGGGTGGCCCGCGGCCGGCAGCCGCCTGCTCGCCCGCCTGGCCCTGCTCTTCCAGGTCATCAGCACGTTGGGCCTCTGGGCGATGGGTCCCATCATGGCCGGCGGCCTGGCCGGCAGCGAACTCTACTACTGGAGCATCCAATGGTTCCTGCACTTCCAGTTCAACGGCTGGTTCTGGTTCGCCGCCATGGCCATCGGCAGCCGCTGGGCCGAGCGCCACGGGGTGGACGTGCGCCTGGACCGCCTCACGGTGTTCCTGTGGGTCATCGGCACGGTGCTCACCTTCGCCCTGGCCATCGCCTGGAGCGAACGCTTCATCAGCATCATCGCGGTGAACTCCGCCGGCGTGCTGGTGCAGGCGTGGGCCGCGTGGCGCACCATGCGCCTCATGCAACGCGCCCACCCCCAGGCCCAGGTGCGCACCACCCGCTGGATGCGCATCGCCATCGGCACCATGCTCATCGCCATGGCCTTCAAGGTGGTGGCCCAGGCCGCCGCGGCCATCCCCGCCGTGGCCGATATCGCCCTCACCCTGCGCAACTACGTGGTGGGCTTCGTACACCTCAACACGCTGGGCGCCGGCACCATGGTGCTGCTGGCCTTCGCCTTGGAGCGCGGTTGGCTGGTGGAGGCCCGCGTGGCCGTGCGCGTCGGCATGGCGCTGGTGATCGCCGGCTTCGCCCTGAGCGAGCTGCTGCTCTTCGGCCAGGGCACCCTCATCTGGGCGCGCTGGGGCATGCTCCCCAATTACCACTGGATGCTCTTCGCCGCCAGTGCGCTCATGCCGGTCGGCGCGCTGCTGCTGCTGGTCCAGGCGCTGCGGAAACGGCCGGTGGAAGGCTGACCGTTCGTGGCCCGGGCGGCTCCGCTACCGCTCCCAGCGCACGCTCCACATCCCGCGGAAGTCGCCCAGGGCATAGCCCGTGGCGGCATCGTGCGGGTAGTGCACGGCCAGGCGGGCCATGGTGGCGCCGTCGATGTCCGCTGCGGGCGTGCCGTGGCATTTCAGGCAGCCGGGCAGGGCGATGAGGATGGGCTGGTAGAAGGCGATGCTGTCGCCCAGCACCAAGGCCTGCGGCGGCAGGTCCGCCGGGCGCGCACCGCTGTCCAGCAGGGCCAGCAGCTCGTTCAGGCGGCGCTGCTCATCGGCATCGGGGCGGTCGTGCGGCGCGCGCAGGCGGTCGCTCGTGCGTTTGATGCGCACGCCCTGCACGGCCGCGAGGGAATCCACCAGCGGCAGGGCGGCCACCGCGCAATGGTCCAGCGCACCGGCGGGGCCGTCGGTCTCCATGGCGCGCTGCACCTGGTCGAACAGCACGGCGAAGGTCTGCTGCGTGATGCCCTGCCCGCGCGCGATGGCGGCGGCCTCATCGAAGGGTGCGGCGGGCCCGGAGCAGGATGCGGCCCCCATCGCCAGGCCGGCCAATAGGATCGTGCGGCGCATGCGGTGAAGGTACCGCCGCACCACTGCCCCGATCGGGACTTTTGTCACCGACGCGGCCTCGGTCCGTGGATCGCCCGGGCGGAAGACCTACCCGCACTTGGTGCTGCCGCAGCTCTTGCACTTCAGGCAGCCCTCCTCGTAGATCAGCCCGTCGGTATCGCCGCAATCGTTGCACTTGCGGCCGCTGGCCATGGTGCCGTCGGCGATGTAGCGCTGCAGGGCGCGCACCACGCCGTTCTTCCACGTGCCCAGGGTGGCGTCGTAGAGGTTCAGGTTCGCCACCACGTCCACCACTTGCGGCACGGGCATGCCCTGGCGCAGCATGCCGCTGATCAGGATCGCGTAGTTCCAGAACTCCTTGTCGAAGGTGCGGCTCAGGCCCTGCACCGTCACGCGGTAGCCCTCGTCGTCGGCGTACTCCAGGTCGTAGATGCTCTTGCCGCGCCCGGGGTCGGCGCGCTTCACCACCCAGCCCTTGGTGACCCACTTGGGGATCTCGAAGCTGCCGTTGGCGCGACCGGTGAAGATCTCGTACGGGCGGCCGTCCAGCAGGCCCACCACCGCCAGCCAGGGCTCGGCGCCGTTGTTGAAGCGCAGCACGTCGGCCTCCAGGCGCTCGGGGCGGGGGACGTGATGCACCGGCTGCTCGGCCTTCTTCTCCTCATTGCCCACCAGCACCCCGCTGCGGCTGCCGTCGCGGTACACGGTGATGCCCTTCAGCCCGTGCTGCCACGCTTCGAGGTAGATGCCGCCCACCTGCTCCACCGTGGCGGTGTTGGGCAGGTTGATGGTGCTGCTGATCGAGTGCGTCACGTACTTCTGCACGGCGGCCTGCATGCGGATGCGCCGCTGCCAGTCGATGTCGTTGGCCGTGGCGCCGTGGTAGGGGCTCTGCGCGGTGTCGTCCTTGCCGGTGGCCTTCATCCAATCCAGCAGGCGGGGGTGGTGTACGGTGAACTCCTCCCACTGGTCGCCCATGTCGTCGGTGAAGCTCACCTGGGCCTTGTCGTCGCCGGCCACGATCTTGCGGCGGCGGGTGTAGCCCAGCATGAACACCGGCTCGATGCCGCTGCTGGTGCGGGTGAGCAGGCTCAGCGTGCCGGTGGGCGCCACCGTGCTGATGCTCACGTTGCGGCGGCCGTGGCGCATCATGCGGTCGTGTACCTCGGGCAGTTCCTGCTCCAGCATCGCCACGAACTCGCTGGTGCGCTCGATGGCGGGGTCGAAGCCCTCGAAGGCGCCGCGCTCGATGGCCATGTCCACGCTGCTGTCGAACTCCGCGCGGCACTTGGTGCGCATGATCGCCTCGGCGGCGGCCAGGGCCTCCTCGCTGTCGTACTTCAGGTTCAGCCCGGCCAGCGCGTCGGCCATGCCGGTGAAGCCCAGCCCCGTGCGGCGGCCCTTGCGGCCGGTGTCGCGCAGCAGGTGCCAGGTGTCCAGCTCCACGCGCTTGATCTCGTCCGGCTCGGGATCGGCCTCCACCTTGGCGATGATGCGGTCCACCGCCTCCAGCTCCAGGTCCACCAGGTCGTCCATCAGGCGCTGAGCCTCGTAGGTCACCGCGGCGAAGCGGTCGTGGTCGAACCACGCTTTCGGGGTGTAGGCGTCCTGCACGAAGCTGTACAGGTTGATCGCGATCAGCCGGCAGCTATCGCCCCCCTGCATGGCGATCTCGCTGCACGGGTTGGTGCTCTCGTTCTTGAAGCCGGGGTACACGCTGCTGGTGCTGTACAAATGCTGGCGGTCCCAGAAGATCAGGCCCGGCTCCGCGCTGTTGTGCGCGCAGCTCACCAGGGTGTTCCACAGTTCGCGGGCGTCCACCTCCTTGGTCACCTGCGGCTGCTTGGAATCGATCGGCCAGCGGTGCGTGTAGCGGGTGCCGTCGGCCACCGCGCGCAGGAACTCGTCGCTCACGCGCACGCTCACGTTGGCGCCGGTGACCTTGGTGAGGTCCTGCTTGATGGTGATGAACTTCTCCACGTCGGGGTGGGCGATGTCCATGGTGAGCATCAGCGCGCCGCGGCGGCCCTTCTGCGCCACCTCGCGGGTGGTGTTGCTGAAGCGCTCCATGAAGCTCACCGCGCCGGTGCTGGTGCGCGCGGCGTTGCTCACCGAGGCGCCCTCGGGCCGCAACGTGCTCAGGTCGAAGCCCACGCCGCAACGGCGCTTGAAGAGCTGGGCCAGCTGCTGGTCGTTGCGGAAGATGCCGCCGTAGCTGTCGGTGGGGGCGGGGATCACCACGCAGTTGCTCAACGAGGCCAGGCGGAAGGGATCGCCCAGGGAGGCCATCACGCTGCCCTGCGGCACCACGTCGCGGAAGCCGTCGAACAGCTTGAAGATGCGCTCCTCGTTCAGGGCCTCGCGCTCGCGGCCGTACGCGCTGAGCAGGGCCTGCTTGGCGGCGGGCAGGCGGCCGTACGTCGCCTCGATGCGGGCGAACTCGCGGGCCATGCGCCGGTGCATCGCGGCCGGCGTGTCCTCCAGCAGCTCGCCCGCGGCGTTGCGCAGCGCGTACTTGTTCACCCACGTGGTGGCCGCCAGCTCGTCGCCCTTGAAGTAGACCAACGAGCGCGCCACGGCCTCCTCCTTGGTGAAGGTGGCGCCGGTGGCTTCGGGGTTGGACTTCTTCACGGTGGGCTGGTCGAGCGTACGGGTGGACATGATGCGAAAGTGTTCGGATGGGGGAGGGCAAAGTTCTCCCTTCGGACGATCGGTGGGCGCCCCCATCGCCGGGGGTTGTCCACGGCCTTGTCAACGATCGCGTGTTGACAGGCGTGGCGTCGAAGCCCTTGGTGGACGGGAAGTTCAGCGCATCGGCGGCCGGTACGCAAAGGTAGGTCGGCAGGTGCTGTACAAAGCCTCGATGCACCGTGCGATAGCGGACCGAACGATCCGGAAATGCCCGATCGGTGAAGGGTCCCGGAGCGGATGCCGCATGGGTCAAGGGGTGGGGCGGGGAGGGTGAATGATCGGGACCCGATCTGCCCGATTTGGTTCCATGGCCCGTGGCGCCTACACTTGTATGCTCTCCGGTGGTGAACGGCCGGCCACGGACTCGGCCACAGTACAGAGCCTGTTGGGGATCTCCTGATCAGGTTCCCGAACCCCAAGGCCATGCGCAAGCATACGAGCCTTCATCCGGGGAGCACATTGCTACCGGACCACCTGAACCGCCGCCTGTCGCGCGATCCATCTGAGCAGGGGCCTGTTGGACCGCCGATGCCGGTACCGGCAGCATGCACCGATGGCGCCGATGGTGTTTCGGCATGGCTTGGCTCACCGCCGCCGCCGTACAGGGACAGACCTACCACGTTTCTTCCACCGGGGCAGTGACAGTAACAACGGCACGTCCACAGGCACACCGTGGCAGACCTTGGAAAAGGCGAACCAGAACATGGCCAATGGGATCACCATCCGCCTGAAGGCGGGCGACGAGTTCCGTGGCTCCTTGAATGTTGCCAGCGTCTCCCATGTCACGGTCAATCCATACGGATCAGGTGATCGCCCGGTGATCAAGCAAAGCGTGCCCATAGCTGATATGTCTTGGGAGGCGATCAAGGGAATGCCCGGCATCTACCGGGCAGCACTGTCGCTGGACAATGACCACCGGTTACAGCACGTGTACGCGAACGGCGAACGCATGGCGCTCGCAAGGCACCCCGACACGGGCTGGGCTCGGAATGACCCGGGCACGCCGGGGAATGAGCTCTTGGACAGCGACCGTACCGAGGCCGCCGGACATTGGGCGGGCGGCCATATCGTGGCCACCGATGCCCAATTCATCAACAACCGCTACAGCGTGGTCGCGAAGGCAGGCGTCACCTCCTTCTATGCGCTGCATGTGGACAATGGCCCCACCGGCGGCCTGCAGTACGAGCCGCAGCTTACCCGCTGCCACTTCCGCACCACCGCCGCCCTGCTCAATGATGAGGACCCCAAGGCCCACGTGCGCTATTACAACCAGTGGCGGCCGGAGATCAGGGGCTGCAGCTTCGCCAACACCCGTGGCGGCTTCACCCACAGCAGCACCATGGGCCATGGCATCGACCTGTTCGTCTCCGGCGCGCGCATCCTGAACACCTCCGGCGGCAACCCCGTCTCCAACACCTTCGCCAACCTGGACCATGCCGTGCGCCTTGCCGACGCCGTCTACCACCCCCAGAAGTACCTGGTGCTGACCGGCAGCCACTTCACCAACAACATCTGCGGCGCGTTCGTGTCCGGTGCCGTGGGCAGCTACATCACCAGCAACACCTTTGAGATGGGACGGTGGGAGGTGGACATGGACAATACGGAAGAACTGCTTTGGGATGAGCATCACCGGGGAATCTTCACCACCGGCAGCTATGCCTTCCAGATCCGCCACAATAACATTGCTCCCTCTGTGCAGGCCGATCCTGGGGTGCCGCTGGAGGGCATCGTGGTGGGCTATACTGAGGACCACAACGACGTGGTGTGGAAGAACAGCGCCAGTGGCATGGACCGCGCCTTCGTGGGTGAAGGGATCAGTGCCGATCTCAACAACGAGAACACCATCGGCCTGCAATTCCACTGCAACACCAACGATGGCAACGCCACCAATTTGATGAGCCGCATGGCCAATGGGGATGAGCCGAACGAAGAGGACCATACCATCCGGGGCTACCAAGGCGATCTGGATCTGGCCGCTGGCAACGTGTTCGACCAGAACACCGACTGGGATTTCGAGATGAACACCACCCGTGTGCCGGTCATCAAGTACTACTATGACGAAGGCGAGGAGGACCAGGTGCCGGAGAATGTCACGCAGGAGACCGGAAGCACTGTGGAGCCCATATCCACCGATGAGGACAACGCCTGCGACGTGAACCTCTACGAAGGGGGCGGTTCATCGTTCATGATGATGCAAGAAATACTGGTGGACAGCAGGCAGGCGTACGACACCCTGCGCCAGCAGTACGACGCCCTGATCGATGGCGGCGACACCGATGCGCTGCTGGCCCAGATCGCCGGCACGTGGCATCAGGAGGTGGCCGATCTGCGTGGCCAGTTGCTGGCGATCAGCCCCTTCGTCAGCACCGAGGCGCTGAAGGCCCTGACGGACGAGCCCGCCGTGCCCGATTCGGTGAAGCTGGAGGTGTGCATGGCCAATCCGGACGCCACCCGTGCGGGCGGCTTCCTGGCATGGGCGGCGGCCGATGCCTTCCAGCCCATGGACGTGGCGGACATGGCCGCGATCGCCGCCACGTGGAGCACGCCCACCGCCCGCACCGTCCAGGAGCAACAACTGGCACAGCGGCACAGTGCCCTTGCGCGGGCCTTCCACCACCTGCTGCACCACCTGCGCACCGATACGGCCGCGCCGGACAGTCTGCGCTGGGCGTGGCAGCAGTTGCGCACCAACGCCGCGCGCTACGCGGAGGCCGGGTTGCTCATGAGCGTGGGCGACCATGCCGGGGCCTTGGCCGTGGTGCAGGCCATGCCGCAGGAGCGTTCCCTCAGTGCCCGTGAGGAGGCGGAGCGCGGCCGCATGCTCACGTACATCAGTGTGCTGCAAGGTGCTGCGGACGATGACCGCGACCCCTATCACCTGACCCCGGCAGAAGTGGAGACGTTACAGGAAATGGTGGACACACATTATGACCGCCCATCGGTCTGGGCCAGCAACCTGCTGTGCGCCGCCTATGGCGATTGCCGACCACCCTATACGGGCGGCGGGGGCGCCACGCCCAAGCACCTGTTCCTGCCGGAAGAAGAACCCGCACCCGTGATTGCTCCGTCTGCCTTGCGGTTGCACCCCAACCCGGCCAATGGCTGGGTAGCCATGAACTATCACCTGCCGGGGCATGCGGGAGCGGTGGTATTGGTGGTACGCGATGCCGGTGGACGCGTGTTGCACCAATTGAGCGCGGCTGGTGAACAGGGGCAGCGTGTATGGGATACACGCGGCCAAGCCCCTGGCCTCTATACGGTGGAACTGTGGCGCGATGGGCGCGTTGAACAGACCGAGCGACTGGTGATCCATCCGTGATGAATGGAATCCTTCATAGAACGATGTACACGGTGGCCGCCCTGTTGGCGGCCACCGTGGCATCGTCCCAATGGACTTTCCGGCTGGACACCACCTTCCGGACCTCTATCGTGGAGAGGAACGTGAATGCGATGCACTTGCTGGAAGATGGGCG
>JAVFAQ010000120.1:0-8902 GCA_034002325.1 Flavobacteriales bacterium
GACCACGGCAGTCTGGAGCGACGCTTCAGCGTGGCGCGTTGATCGCAGCTACGGAACGAACACCTGCCGTGTGAGAGCCCCCTGTGGGCCGGTGGACCGCACCAGGTACACGCCGCCGGCCGCTCCGGGCGGGCCGTCCACCCGAGGTGAGCCTTCGGCCATGGCCAGGTGCCCCACCACCCGACCGTGCGCATCGAGCATCTCCGCATCGGCCCATGCCGAAGGCGGTCCGTTGGTGTCGGGAAGGCCCACGGACACGTTCTCGAACAGCAGGTCGAGCACCTCCTGGTCGTCCAGCCCCCGGTCATGCACGCGAACATCATCGAGCCAGCCGGAGAACGGTTGCTGCCCGTTGTGCAAGGCGCCCATGGCCACGGGCACATCGGGGTGCAGGCCGATGGTGCCCGCAGCGGCCGTGGCGGCGATCAGGGACCCGTTCACGTACAGCCGCATCGTGGTGCCGTCATACGTGCCCACGATGAAGTACCAGGTGCCCGAGGTGATCAGGGCGGGTGTGGAACTGAGCTCGACGAGCTGGCCGGCGGCGAGCAGCCTGAAGCGCAAGGCCGAGCCGTTGGCGATCGAAAGCGACCACACCACGCCGTCCGGGGCGGTGGCCTTGGCGATCAGGGTACGTTCCATGCCGGTCACGAAGTCGGGCTTGGCCCAGAGGGAAATGCTGATGCCGCCGCCGCCGTTGATGAGGTCGCAAGGGCCGGTCTGGACCCGACCGGAAACGCCATCGAAGCGGGCGGCGCCGGCGAATTGGCCGCCTGCGGGGTCCCACGTGGCGCCGCCCGCCAGGGTGCCGTGCGCATTGCCCACGTGGTCCCATGCGGTGGGGCCGTCGGCCTCGTTCAGCGGCCAATGGTGCATGGTGGGCGACTGTGCCCGTGCAGCCGGCACGAACAGCAACAGCGCCAGGAGGGAGGGGATCGATCGGACCATGTTGCGGTGGCCGCAGCGGGCCTGTACACCGATACGCGCCCACAAGAGGGCGGTTATGGGCGATCGACCAGCACACGGGCGCGGCCCACGGGCGGGCGGGGCCGATCGCCGGGCTCAAGTGAACGGTGCGCTCCCGCCCACGTGGCCGGCCAGGCGCGCGTACACGGTGCGAAGCCGCTCCCGGTCCGGGTCGGGGCCGGTGTGGCGAAGGACCCGCCGGGCCAGGCAGCCATGTTCCAGGATATGGGCGATGTGCGAACGGGTGCCATCGGACAAGCCGTCGTACAGGTCCACGAAGATGTGCTGCCACAACTTGCCCGCCGTGATCCCGCCCTGGCCCAGCAGGCCGAACATCACCGGGTAGTTCGCGTCGCCGATCACCGCTTCGTCGGCATCGCGGACGGTCGCTTCCAGGATGCGCGTCAGGTCATGCTCGTGCCACGAGCGCTGCAAGTAGCTGCTGGCCCAGCGGCCCTTCACCAGGGCGCGCACCACGGCCACGATCATCTCGGCCACGGCATGGCCGGCAGCGGTGCTCTCCTGGGCATCGGCCACGCGCAGATGCACCATGCCGGTATCGAACGAGGCCGTGACGGCGCGCGGGTCGGCCCACTCGTGGCCCATCAGCTCCATCGCGCCGGCCTCGGCCAGGGACCGGGCCAGCGGGGCGTTGATGGTGCGGTAGTGGTCCTCTTCGGTGAAGGCCGCCTCGGGCACCACCGGTCCTTCCAGACCCGGGGCCCGGCCGGACGGGCCATGGGCGGCGTGCGCCCGGTTGGCGAGCATGCCGTTGGGCCGTCCGTTCACGATCGGCGAAGCCGCCGTGAGGGCGGGCACCATGGGCAGGAGCATGCGCACCGCCGCGAAGAGCCGGGTGAACTCGGCATCGCCGCGGAAGCTGAGGGCGATCCGCAGGGCCTGCCCGTTGGCGCGGCCGTGCGCGCGCATGGCCAGCACCCGGTCGGCGAGGTCGGCGCGGGGGCCGTCGATCTGCGCCTGCATGGGGTCCATCCAGGGGTGGCACCCGCCGGGCAGCAGGCACAGGCCGTTGCGTTCCAGCGATTCGGAGGCCTTGCGCCGGGCCGTGTCCATACGGCGCTGCATCGGGGCCATGCGGCGTGCCGCGCCACGGGCGTGCAACTCCACCAGGTGGGCCGCCGCACCGGGCCGCCAGAACGTCGTGGCGTTCGGGGCTTCCGCGTCCATGGCCAGGGCGCCGCCATCGGGCACCACGTCCAGCGACCGCGCGTCCACCACGGCGAAGGTGGTCCGCACCTCCACCAGGTCGAACAGGCGTGGTCCAGTGATGCGCGTGGCCATCCGGGCGAAGGTACCCCACGGGCCGATGCGGGCCGGTATGCGCGGCATTGCTATTTTCGGAGCATCATGCAGCGTACGGCCAAGGTGTGCAAGGAGTGCGGCGAGCCGGTCCAAGGCCGGTCCGACAAGCAGTTCTGCTCCGACGCCTGCCGCAACCTGTACCACTACCGGGCGAACAACGCCCCGATCAACTACGTGCGCAACGTGGTGAACGTGCTGAAGCGCAACCGGCGGATCCTATCGGAACTGAACAAGGGGCCCGAAGGGAAGATGAAGGTGCATCGGGAGCGGCTGCTGGAGCGCGGGTACAACTTCCTGTACCACACCAACATCTACCGGACACGGGCGGGGAACACCTACGTGTTCTGCTTCGAGCACGGCTTCCAGGAGATCGGGGAGAACTGGTTCCTGCTGGTGCGGCGCGACGAGTACCTGGAGCGCGCCGGCGACCAGCCCTGATCAGGCGAAGGCCCAGATCATCAGCACGATCAGGGCCAGCACCAACAAGGCCACCAGCACCGGGCCGCCGATCTCGTTCTGCTCCGCCTCCTCGGGGAAATGTCCGTCGATGTGATGGTCGCTCATGGCCGTTGGGGTTGTCGGCAAATATAGACGGCGCGATGGATGCGGCAGGCCGTTGCCGCAGCGTGCGATGGCGGGCACGGCACCTCAATTGAGGCTGAACGTGGGCTGGCGCATCTGCATCCGGGCGATGACCGCGCTTTCGTTGGTGCGCATGCGACGGATCATGGTCAGGACCTGCTCGTCCAGCTCGCGGTCGGTCAGTCTGTCCACGTCCATGTACACCGGCAGGCTGCTGCGGCTCTTGAGGATCAGGGCTATTTTGTAGGCGCGTGACATGGTCTCCTGCATACAAGACGCAGGGACCATGCCAATGGATGCCTGTGCGGGCGCAACGGCCCGGGGAAAGGCGCTGTGGGCGGGGGGCGCGGCTACCGCGGCGGCGGCAACGGCGGCCACAGGAAGTTGTCGGGGTGAGAGGATTCGAACCTCCGGCCTCTACGTCCCGAACGTAGCGCTCTAACCGGGCTGAGCTACACCCCGAAGTGCAGCGGGCGGCAAATATAGGCGGATGGCCCTTCCGTGGGCCAGGGCCGGGCATGGAACGCGAAGGCCCGGGGTCGTGCCCGGGCCTTCGCATCGCCTGAGGGAGGTGGGATCAGGCCAGCTGGCCGTCGAGCTTGCCCGCCAATTGGCTCTTGGGCACGGCGCCCACGCTGCGGTCCACCACCTCGCCGTTCTTGATGAACAGGATGGTGGGGATGCTGCGGATGCCGTACTTCATGGCCGTCTGCGGGTTGTTGTCCACGTTGAGCTTGCCGATCACGGCCTTGCCGTCGTACTCTTTGGCGAGTTCCTCCACCACCGGGCCGACCATGCGGCAGGGGCCGCACCATTCGGCCCAGAAGTCCACAAGCACGGGCTTGTCACTATCAAGGGCGAGTTCCTGGAAGTTGCTGTCGGTGAATTCGAGTGCCATGGTGTTGTCGCGTGGTTTGGTGGTTTTCCTTGGGGTCCGGGGGCAAGATGGTCAAAGTCGCTTGAACATGCCGTCCCGGCCGTGCCTCTTTCCCACCACTGGTGGTGCAAAGTTACCGCCGCCGGTCAAGATCCTTGCCATGGGAAATACCCTGACGGAAAGGCAGGTGCGGTGTTCCGCGTTGGCAAGTGGCGCCATTTCGTCGGGGGCGATGCCACAAGGGGCGGTACACGTCAGTTGAGTCCCCACTTCACTTCGGTGAGGCTGTCCAGCCCGTTGATCAGGTCTTCGGTCACGGCCACCTGGTAGGCCTTGCTCCGGGCCTCGGTGGCGGTCTGTTCGGCCTCACTGTGCAGCACCACATGCACCTTGCAGGTACCGGGCGAAGCCTTCAGCAGGCGGCTCAGTTCGCGGGCCACGCCTTCGTCCATGCGGTCGGCGTCCAGCTGCAGGGTGATCTTGGAGATGTACTTCTCGCGGGCGTCGGTGAGCAGGTCGATGTGGTGCACCTTCAGTTCCATCTGCCCTTCGTCGCGGCCCCAGGTGCGCGGGGCGGCCTTGGCCTTCAGCAGCAGCAGCGCGCCGGTCTGCAGGTACAGCTTGAACTTCATGTAGTCCTCGCTGAAGAACATCAGGTCGTGGGTGCCGTGGTGGTCCTCGATGCTCAGGCTGCCGAAGGGTTTGCCGCTCTTGGCGATGCGGTGCTCGGCCTTGGTGACGATGCCGGCGAAGGAGAGCTCGCGCCCGTTGAGCTTGTCCAGGTCCTTGAGCTCGGCCAGGTTGGTGTTGCACAGGAACTTGATCTCCAGCCGGTGGTCGTCCAGCGGGTGGCCGCTGAGGTAGAAGCCGATCACGTCCTTCTCGTGGTGCAGTTGTTCCAGCGCGCTCCACGGATCGATCTGCGGCAGGGGCGGCTCGGGGATCATGGCGGCCTCGTCGGCATCGCCGAACATGTTCACCTGGGCGCTGTCGGCACCGTCCTGGCACTGCTGGCCGTAGCGGGCGAGGGTCTCCAGCCAGGTGGGCTTGCCTTCACCGGGGCTGTGGAAGAAGTGGGCGCGGTGGGTGCGCGGCAGGCCGTCGAAGGCGCCGGCGTAGGCCAGGCTTTCCAGGGCCTTCCGGTTGGCGGCGCGCAGGTTCACGCGGCGCACCAGGTCGAACACATCGGTGTACGGGCCGTTCTGTTCGCGCTCGGCCACGATCGCTTCCACGGCGGCCTCGCCCACGCCCTTCACGGCGCCCAGGCCGAAGCGCACCTGGCCCTGCTTGTTCACGGTGAACTTCAGGCCGCTCTCGTTCACATCGGGTCCCAGCACGGAGATGCCCATGCGGCGGCATTCCTCCATGAAGAAGGTGATCTTCTCGATGCTGCCTTGGGAGTGGGTGAGCACGCTGGCCATGTACTCCGGCGGGTAGCTGGCCTTGAGCCAGGCGGTCTGGTAGGCCACGAAGGCGTAGCAGGTGCTGTGGCTCTTGTTGAAGGCGTACTGCGCGAAGGCCTCCCAGTCGGTCCACACCTTTTCGCACACCTTGGCGTCGTAGCCGCGCTCCTTGGTGCCCTCCAGGAACTTGCCCTTCATCTTGTCCAGCGTGGCGCGGTCCTTCTTGCCCATGGCCTTGCGCAGCACGTCGGCATCGCCCTTGGTGAAGCCGGCGAGCTTCTGGGAGAGGAGCATGACCTGTTCCTGGTACACGGTGACGCCGTAGGTCTCCTGCAGCAGCTCGGCCATCTCGGGCAGGTCGTAGATGATCGGTTCCAGCCCGAGCTTGCGCTTGATGAAGGTGGGGATGTAGTCGATCGGCCCGGGGCGGTACAGGGCGTTCATGGCGATCAGGTCGGCGAACTGGTCGGGCTTGAGCTCGCGCAGGTACTTCTGCATGCCCGGGCTCTCGAACTGGAAGGTGCCGTTGGTCTCGGCGCGCTGGTACAGGGCGAAGGTCTTGGGGTCGTCCAGCGGGATGTTGTCCAGGTCGATGTCGATCCCGTGGTTGGCCTTGATCATGCGCAGGGCATCGCGGATGATGGTGAGGGTCTTCAGGCCCAGGAAGTCCATCTTGATCACCCCGGCGTCCTCGATCACCTTGCCCTCGAACTGGGTGAGCAGCAGGTCGGAATCCTTCGAGGTGCACACGGGGATGATCTCCATGATGTCCTTCGGCGCGATGATGATGCCGGCGGCATGCACGCCTGTCCCGCGCACGGACCCCTCGAGCTTCTCGGCCGCCTGCAGCACGTCGCTGGTGAGCTCGCCGCTGTCCAGCACCTCGCGCAATTGCTTCACGGCGGCCAGCTCCTCGCCGCCCAGGTTCTCCTTGGCGCGCAGGCTGCCCTCGCCTTCCAGGGGCGCGCGCAACAGGCGGCCCAGGTCGATGCCCACCTTCTCGGGCACCAATTTGGCCAGGCGGTCGGCCTCGGGCAGGGGAAGGTCCATCACGCGGGCCACGTCGCGAATGCTGCTCTTGGCGGCCATGCTGCCGTAGGTGATGATCTGGGCCACCTGGTTGCGGCCGTACTTCTCCACCACGTAGTCGATCACCTTCTGGCGGCCCTCGTCGTCGAAGTCGGTGTCGATATCGGGCATGCTCTTGCGGTCCGGGTTGAGGAAGCGCTCGAACAGCAGGTCGTACTTGATGGGGTCGATGTTGGTGATGCCCAGGCAATAGGCCACGGCGCTGCCCGCCGCGCTGCCCCGGCCCGGCCCGATCAGCACGTCCATGGCGCGCCCGGCGTTGATGAAGTCCTGCACGATCAGGAAGTAGCCCGCGAAGCCCATGGTCTTGATCGTGAAGAGCTCGAAGTCGACCCGCTCCTTGGTCTTGGGGTCCAGCGCATCGATGCCGCCGTCACCGGTCAGCCAGCGCTTGATCGCGCCCTGGTATGTCAGGTGCTTCAGGTATTCGTCCTGGTCCGTGAAGCCTTCGGGCAGCTGGAAGTTGGGCAGCAGGATGTCCTGCTTGAGCTTCAGCGGCTGCACCTTGTCCACGATCCGGGCGGTGTTGTCCAGGGCCTCGGGCAGGTCGTGGAAGGTCTCGGCCATCTGGGCCTGCGTCTTGAAGAAGAACTGGTCGTTGGGGAAGCCGAAGCGCTTGCCCTTGGTGCTGGCATCCTCGTCGGTGGCGATGGGCGTGTTCTGCTTCTCGCCGGTGTTGATGCACAGCAGGATGTCGTGCGCGTTGCTGTCCTCGCGGTCGGTGTAGTGGCTGTCGTTGCTGGCGATCACCGGCACGTTGTACTGCTTCGCCCACTTCAGCAGCACGGCGTTCACCTGCTCCTGCTCGGGTATGCCGTGGCGTTGCAGTTCGATGTAGTAATCGTCGCCGAACACGTCCAGCCACCAGCGGAATTCCTTCTCGCCCTCGGCCTCGCCCTTGCGCAATATGGTGCGCGGCACGCTGGCGCCCAGGCAGCAGGTGGTGGCGATCAGGCCCTTGTGGTACCGCAGGACCAGCTCCTTGTCGATGCGCGGGTACTTGCTGTAGAAGCCCTCGATGTAGCCCAGGCTGCACAACTTGCTCAGGTTGCGGTAGCCCTCGGCGTCCTTGGCCAGCATCAACTGGTGGAAGCGCTGGTCCTTCTCCTCGCGGGTGAACTGCTTGCGGGTGCGGTCGGCCACCACGTAGAACTCGCAGCCCACGATCGGCTTCACCTTGAAGCTGCCGTCGGCGTTCTTGTGCTTGCCGGCCTCGGCCACGAACTTGAACGCGCCGAACATGTTGCCGTGGTCGGTGATGGCCAAGGCCGGTTGGCCGTCGTGCGCCGCCTTCTTGTACAAGGAAGGGATGCTGGCGGCGCCGTCGAGCAGACTGTACTGGGTGTGGACGTGGAGGTGGGAGAACTGCATGGTGTTCGTTGGAGGGCGGTTGTTGGTCGTCAGTTGTCCGGGCCGTGCCTGACAACCGACAACCATGCACTGCTTTCCGCGAGGCCGAAGTTATCCGGACCGGGAGCGGAGCGGCGCGGTGAGTTATCCACAGGGCGGCGGTAAGTCGCTCCGGGCGCGGGATGGGGAAGGAGGGAGGCGGCCGGGTGCCGAGGCGTTGACCGCACCGCGCGATGGTGCGCCGTAGCCGCATGGCCGGGGGCCGGACGCGAATGACGCGGCGCCGCACCTCAGATCGGCCGGATGCACGCCGCGATGTTGTCCTTTCTTGCCTTCGCCGACCCATGAGGATCACAACCATATCGCTCCATGTATGCGCCATGGTGACGTCCACCTTGGCCGCGGCACAATCCGGCAGTTGCCCGAACCTCGGCTTCGACCAAGGCGATCTCTCGAATTGGCTGGGCGGCACGGGTTCCTGCTGCCCCATCACCATCCAGGGCGCCGCCATGGTGCCGGGGCAGCATACGATCATGAGCGGAACCGGCACCGATCCCCACACCGATGGGGCCGTTACCGTGGTGGCACCCGGCGGCGGGCCCTATTCCGCCCGGTTGGGCAACTCCGACGCCGGTGCCCAGGCCGAACGGCTGGCCTACGCCATGCAGGTGGATGCCGACAATGCCTTGTTCGTGTACCGATATGCCGTGGTGTTCGAGGATCCCGCGCACGCCCCCGACGAGCAACCGCGGTTCGAGATCCGCATGTTCGATCAAGGCGGGCAGTCCATCGATTGCGGCATGTACAACGTCTATTCCACCGGTGGGCAGCCGGGGTTCGTCACCATCATCAACCAGTTCGGGGAGACGGTGAACTACCGGGACTGGACCACCGTGGGGATGGACCTGTCGGCCTACATCGGCCAGACCGTGACGATCGAGTTCACCACGGGCGATTGTTCCTTGGGCGGGCACTATGGCTACGCGTACATCGATAGCTACTGCAGCCCGCTCACGATCAATGCCGGCTTCTGCCCCGGGCTGGACTTCGCCACGTTGAGCGCCCCCGAGGGTTTCGCCTCCTACCTGTGGAGCACGGGCGAGACCACCCGCACCATCACCGTGGGTTCGCCGGCCTTGGGCGATGTGCATACCTGCACGCTCACCTCGGTCACGGGCTGCACCGACACGCTCACATCGATCCTGGAGCACAGCGTGGTGTCCGCCGGCTTCAGCATCGTGGACGATTGTTCCAACCACGTGGTGTTCGCGGACAGTTCGTTCGCGCTGAGCGGCCCGCCGGTGAGCGGCTG